>NZ_WBKL01000083.1:0-65365 GCF_015714705.1 Nostoc sp. NZL
CCCTGCCCCTCTGCCTCTTCCCCATCCCTTCACTTTGAAGTCGAAGACACTGGACGGGGAATAGCACCAGAAGAAATGAATAACCTGTTTCAGCCTTTTGTCCAGACCACAAGCGGTATCCAAACCAAGGAGGGAACTGGACTAGGACTGACTATCAGCCGTCAATTTGTGCGGTTACTGGGGGGCGATATTCACTTGACGAGTAGCGTTAGGCAAGGATCTACTTTTAGTTTTGAAATCCAAGTGAATTTAGCCGCAGCTTTGAAAGCTGCACCAAAATTGAGTAAGGGACGTGTACTCAAGCTGGCAGCAGACCAACCATCTTACCGTGTTCTGGTAGTGGATGACCGCAAAGAAAACCGCGATTTAATTGTGCAACTTCTTGGTAGCATTGGCTTTGAGATTAAGGCTGCGAATAATGGACAAGAAGCGATCGCAATTTGGCAAAGCTGGCAACCTCACCTAATTTGGATGGATATGCGGATGCCTGTAATGAACGGTTACGATGCAACAAAAGAGATTAGAGCCACGGAAAGAAATACAAATGCAAATCACCGCACCGTAATTATTGCCCTAACCGCCAGTGCTTTTGAAGAACAACAGGCAAGCATCTTAGCCGCAGGTTGCAACGACTTGGTTCGTAAGCCATTCCGGGAGCAGGTGATTTTTGAAAAGATAGCTGAATATTTGCAGGTGCGTTATGTTTACGCAGAAGAAAGTCGTGAAGAAGCAACAGACAACAACCTAGAAAATATTCAATTTTCCATCTTGGATCTTCGCTCTGCAATTACCGTTATGCCTGCCCAATGGGTAACAGAACTTAATCAGGCAGCAGTTGAAGTCGATGCTGAAAGGATTTTCCAACTAATTGAGCAAATTCCACAAACACATTCTGCTTTGGCAGAAAAATTGGCAAATTTAGTCCGCAGCTTCTGCTTTGATGAAATTATCAGTCTAACGGAGGATAACTTGTAATTCGTAATTCGTAATGACGCTCGAATACTCGCTAACGCTACGCTAACGTAATTCGTAATTCATCAAGTGAGATTTAATTAGCGATCGCAATTTTTATGATAGAACTTTTTTAGCAAATATAGAGTAAAAATAAATATTTAATTTGTATGGACTGTAACCATGCAAGTTAAATGCTTAAAGTTTATTAATTTGTTGCTAAAGCTGGTTCTGCCAAAAAATATTTCAGATTTTCTTGCTGAGTGGCAAATTTCAAATACTGAGATGCCATTTCTGGTGTTAACAGTTCTATCATTAATCTATTTTCCACCCAGAACTCAATCACATCAAAGAAAGAGTCGCGGTTACAGCGCAATACACGCCAACCTTCACGGACACCGATGTTTTCAATTTCTTTCTGACTACTGGGTACAGAAATAGCTGCATGAATATCTGTATACATAGAGGTAATTGCAGTATGGACAAATACGCATTCTTCATCATTTTCACCAGGTTCAATTTGAGAGCCTAAAGGATAAAGTTCAATGGCTGTACCGTATTCATCAAAAGGTATAACCATATAGCTTCCTGGGTTAGGAGGAAATGGAACAGCTTGCGCTTTTAAGATTTCTGCCAGAACTTGGGCAACATGACTAGGGTTTCTAACAGCAATTGAAATATGGTGAATCATGGGATAACCTCAGTTCGATATTTTGTAGATTAAAAAACAATCGGGGAGAACTAGGGGAGGCAGGGGCAATACGGTTTGGGAAAAGGGGAAAGGATAAAGGTTTTGTATTTAACCCTTCCCCCTTTTCCCACTAGAGTGCAAAAAGCACTTTTGCAAGAGGTTTAATACTTATTAGCTTATTGAGGTCGCCCGTAATGACTTCGCCCCTTACCATCGGCAGTCTCAAGTACTAGAACTTGCTGCCCGTATTCATTTGTCTCTATCGACCACTGATAAGTCTCAGCCTTTGCTGTATTGCGGCTGGAGTAGGTGCGCCCGCTATTGCAGATTTGCCCTTTGGATATGCTGTCACTGGGTTGGAAAGTCAGGCGTTGAGCCTCAATCTTAACTTTGCCTTTTTCCTCTATGAAGAGGTTAGACGCACAGTTGTAGGTATTAATCTGAAGCAGCCTATTTCGCTTGTAGTTTCCGTTAGATGCGAGTTGAAATTGATCGCTAGAACCGTTCGGGGCTGCTGACTGCCCTGTGTAACTATCTTGATATTGGATGGACGAGATTCGACCATATCGCCACTCACCCTGGAGTTCAGCAGGGACTCCAGTGTCGTTTTTACCCGCCTGACTCGCGCTTGGGTAAAAAACAAGGCTAGCGGTGAGGCCCAAACTCAGGGAACTAGTAGCGAAAAGGCGGACAGCTTTTGGCATGGAATAGATTTGGTTGTTTGTTATTGAGTACATAGGACTTTTGTAGAAATTAATTAATTTATTTATCAACAAAGATGATTCAGAATGCGAAGTCTGCGTGTTTATATATAGCCAGTCTCAGTAGGGGCGTACAGATGTGCGCCCTGCATCCAAATGAAAAGCTCACGCAAGAAACTGCAATCCATATTTGTTCAAAACAGGCTGTACTTTTTCCATGTTTAGCGATGAGCTATCTGCTACTTGACCCATTTCTTCATAAAAGTTCTTCGCGCCCTTAGGTGAAATTAAAACCAGAAATTTAGCAGTAGCAGAACGAATTTTGAAGGCATGTGGTGCATTGTGGGGAATGTTAACGAAAAAGCCTGGTGATGCCAAAATTGTTTCTGTACCAACTTGGATTTCTAGTTCTCCTTCTAGAACATAAAATGCTTCTTCCCAAGGGTGAGTATGCAGTGGCGGCCCATTTTCCTCTGTATCTGTAATTTCGTAAACTGACCAAGCTTGATTTGTCTCTTCACCGATCGCTTTTGTTGTGAACCGTGAACCAAGGATTGAGAATTGATTACCTTTTCCTGGTGCAAGAATAGTTGGTTTACGTATAGTTGAACTTTGCATACAAGTTACTCCTTGTTCTGTAATTTGGTAAGTTTGATTTACAAACTTGATTTGATGTTTTTAAGATTAAAAATTAATCGGGGAGAACTAGGGGAGATCAATGGGTGATTGGTATTTTTTTTGTAACTGATTATTAAGACATTGAACTAAGGTTAAAATCTCTAAGAATAATTAGTAGCCTATTCTGGCTAAAGTCGATATTGCCATGCCTAAAGAGCCATTCAACTTGCCCAAAGCAGACATACTAGTGATTGATGACACGCCAGAAAACCTGAACCTCCTATCTGCCATGCTGACGGAACAGGGGTATAAAGTTCGCAGCGTAACTAAAGGTTCTACGGGGTTACGGGGAGCAAATGCAGTTCCTCCCGACCTGATTTTGTTGGATGTGAATATGCCTGAGATGAATGGCTATGAAGTCTGTCAACACCTGAAGGCAAACGATCGCACCCGCGAAATTCCAGTAATTTTTATCAGCGCTTTGGGTGATGTACTGGATAAAGTGAAAGCGTTTGCAGTTGGTGGGGTAGACTATATCACTAAGCCTTTTCAACTAGAAGAGGTTTTAGCACGAATTGAAAATCACTTGACGATTTGGAAACTGCAACAACAACTCCAAGCTCAAAATGAGCGGTTGCAGCAGGAAATTCATGATCGCGCCAAAGCAGAAGAGAAGTTCACTAAAGTTTTTCGCTCTAGTCCCAATCCGATCGCGATCGCCACCATTTCGGAAGCACGCTTTATTGATGTCAATCCTAGTTTCTTGAAGATGAGCGGCTATTGTCTAGAGGAAGTGATTGGTGATACGCTTGCTGAACTTAATTTAGGTAAGGATGCAGTAGCGATCGCTCAGACCATCCAACTTTTATCTGATACTGGGTCACTCTATAATCAGGAATTTGAATTTTCTACCAAGTCTGGAGAGGTCAAGACTATACTGCTATCTATCGAATTGATTGACTTGGGTGGGGTACAATGCGCTTTATTGATCGCCAACGATATCACCGAACGGAAACGCTTGGAAAACGAGTTTATCTCTCTAGTTAGTCACGAATTACGTACACCTTTAACCTCTACAATGGGAGCGTTAGATTTATTGGGTGCAGGACAATTAGGAACTCTAACTGAACAGGGACAAAAAGTTCTGAGCATTGCTACCACTAATACTGAACGGCTGATCCGATTGATAAATGATATTCTCGATTTAGAGCGGATGAAATCAGTCAAAATCTTCATGCAGAAGGTGAAGTGCAACGCTGCTGACCTGCTGATTATGGCAACAGAGACAATGCAGGCAATGGCAGATAAATTGCAAGTTAAACTGATTGTCCATCCTCTAGCAATTGATCTTTGGGCAGACCCCGATCGCCTACTGCAAACTCTGACCAACTTAATAAGTAACGCTATTAAGTTTTCTGAACCAGGTGATACCGTGTGGGTAAGTGCCACACTCGCAGAACACAAGGGTGTTGGGTTTGAAGAAAATGAGCATTCTTCAACACAAGGCACTCCATTACCAAGTTTCCTGCTAATTACCATTCGAGATGAAGGGCGAGGAATTCCTGAAGATAAATTACAACTAATTTTCGAGCGCTTTCAGCAGGTAGATGCATCCGACTCCCGCAAAAAAGGAGGAACAGGTTTAGGACTGGCTATTTGCCGAAATATTGTCCAGCAACATAACGGTAAAATCTGGGTTGAGAGCACTTTGGGCGAAGGTAGCACGTTTTATGTACTGTTACCTTTACCAGCTTTCTAATAATTGGCTTATAACTGCTTAATTATCCCCTGCTTTTCCCCGATTTAGCTTTAGAATATCTCAAGAGCGATCAAGCAAATCAGCACTTACATTGTGCAAGAGTGTCATTATGAACAGAAATATCTTGATTGTTGATGATGAAGAAGATGTGCGGGCGATCGCAAAGTTGGGATTAGAAATGGGTGCGGGCTGGAATGTTTTGACGGCTAGTTCTGGTCAAGAAGCCTTAAACGTCGCTGTTAACCATAAATTAGATGTCATCTTACTAGATATGATGATGCCTGATATGGATGGGCGTGCAACTCTACAACAACTGAAAGCTAACCCCGCAACTAAAAAAATTCCAGTAATTTTATTAACAGCCAAATTTCAGCAATCGGATCGAGAGAGATTTACTGATTTGGATGTTGCTGCTATTTTTGCCAAGCCTTTCCGTCCATTGAAACTGGCAGAGCAAATCAGTGAAATACTGGGCAGTTAGGCTGACTTTGATGAACGGCAAAGAAGGCGCTGCATAAATGCAGAATCATTTAATTCAATACGGATATTTCCCAATACTTCATGTAGAGCCACAGATTATTTGACCGTAACGACAAATTACGAGTCAAGTTCTTCTTGCTTGTAATTCGTCGCTCTACAATCAGTCACTTCGCAACAAGCGGGTGATGGGCTGCTGCAAACTCATCGGCAACAAGTGCCGATAACGTCGAGAGGTCTAGCGCGCGAACCCGCAGATGATTTCGGCAAGACGAGGGGACTTCCCAGTGCGGCGTTGCTTGTGGGAAATTGCTAAATAGTGGAAAAGCTATTTTTATGTGACAGACGGCTGGAAATTTTACCCAAGTTTTATTCCAGATGGAGACCAAATTGTTAGTAAAACATATATGACAAGAGTTGAAAATGAAAACACAAGGCTTAGACATTATCTGGCACGTCTTCACCGAAAAACTTTATGCTATTCCAAGACAGAAGAAATGCTGGGATTCTCAGTTAAATTGATACTTCATTGTTTGAAGTATCAAACTGTACCTACATAAATCGATTCATCCCTTCATTCAGCAACGCCATACTATTCAAAAGTGTTATAGGTAATTTATTTAAGTGTTCAGCACATCATTGAAGTAGTGTAGCAATTCCTCACTCAACTTCTGAATTTAACCAGATAAAAACTAAGTAGAAAAATTTAAACTAAGCGTCACATTCAAAATAAAATACAAGTTTATTTACGGACTATATAACAGGTAATAAATAATTTATTGGATGTATTATTTTTATCATTTATTAGCTGAAATGTTATTTAAATAACCAATATAAATTTTTCAAAAAATAGCGCTAATTATAGAAAGTTGAGTTAATCTTGGAAACTAGCAATTGTTAATAACATACGTTGTTACTGGGTGACAACATTGGAGATTCACTTTGGTCTCTATGTAATCAAACCAGCAAGTAAAATGATTACCATAGAATATGCAAGAAGGAAGCTTTATTTGGAGTCATCTAGAAAAACAGCACCGCACGGTTGGCAAATGGATTGATTGGGTATGGCTAATCGTGTTGCTGTTTGCAGCAGTGTTACTGTTTAGCATCAATCTGGGAGGATTGCCGCTGCGAGATTGGGATGAAGGGACTGTGGCACAGGTAGCTCGTGAAATTTGGCACGCTCCAGCAGGTTCTATGCGGTGGCTTTACCCAACGCTAGGAGGCGAACCATATCATAACAAGCCGCCTTTGATGCATTTGCTAATTGCTTGGGCTTATTCTCTTGGAGGCGAAAATGAGTTGACAACGCGCCTGCCTGGAGCAATTTTAACAGCAACATCTGTACCTTTACTGTATTGCATTGCTCGAGAGATATTTCGCCAACGTTGGGCTGCTATTTATAGCGCCTTGATTTATCTAACAATGCTACCTGTAGTGCGTCATGGGCGGCTGGCAATGTTGGATGGGGCGATGGTAAGTTTTTTGATGGTAATGATGTTGTGCGTGTTGCGATCGCGCCGGGATTTACGTTATTGCCTTGGTGTTGGTATTAGTTTTGGATTTATTTGCCTGACTCAAGGATTACTAGGTGTATTACTAGGTGCGATTGCGATCGCGTTTCTGTTTTGGGATACGCCACGACTGCTCACCTGTTACTATCTGTGGATAGCAATCTTAATTGGCATTTTGCCTGTAGCTGCTTGGTATGGTGCCCAACTAATTCACTATGGTTACATTTTCGCCCAAATTGGGATTGTAAACCCATCACTCGGCCAAATTGGCTCATTTGTGGAGGGAAATTCTGAACCACCTTGGTACTATGTTATTGAACTTTTCAAATACACATGGCCGTGGCTATTATTCTTACCACAAACTGTCCGCTTAACCTGGGAAAACCGCAACCTTAGCTGGGCAAAACTAGTAATGGCGTGGAGTGGTGTTTATCTGCTGGTAATTTCCTTCATGATTACCAAAGTTCCCTGGTATTTATTCCCTATTTACCCAAGTTTAGCTTTAGCTTTTGGTATCCAGTTATCAGATACAGAAAATTCGCCTTTACTCTCATCCTATCCCCGTGCTTGGGTCGCTGGTTTAGCGATACTTGCTGTAGCCGCTTCTGCTGGTAGTATTTATTTCAGTTGGGGTACAACACCAAAAACAGATTTACAACTGATTTTTGCAGCAGTAGCTTTAACTATGACCTTAGCAGCTATTTTGGCAGAACGAGGCGACGCGCAATTTCTGAAGATTTTGTTTTGGGGAAGTTATATTTCGCTGCTACTGTTAATGAAATCTAACTACTGGGTTTGGGAATTATCTGAAGCCTATCCAGTTAAACCAGTCGCCGCCATGATCGCGCGGGCAAATCCAGCTACGAGGAAGATTTACACATCTTTTCCCTACCATCGTCCCTCGTTGGATTATTATAGCGATCGCACCATCATTCCCGCTTCTGTTGGCGAACTGGAATATTATTGGCACTACAACGGGCAACCCTACTTTCTACTTCATGCATCTGCTTTTAACAATCTCCAACTAGAGTCGATGAAGCTAATTGACCAAGCTGAAGGCTGGAAGTTAGTTACAAAAGATACTAATCGTCTATAAATGTAAGGGATAAGGCACAAGAGGCAGAGAAGCAGGAGAGAGAATTAAAATTACCTCTTTCCCCTCTGCTTCCTAAATCTGTCTTATAGCAGTTCCCACTCAGATGCGGTACAACATTATATCGCCAAGTGTAGGGGCACGGCACTGCCGTGCTGTACCTCACGTAAACGAGAACCGCTGTAATAAGGAGAGAGATTGTCTGTCAGGACTCTTTGAGGTTTTAAAGACTTTTAGATAATTAGATGATTTGTGTACACCACCATAGCGACCTCCTTAAAAAGGGGGTCGCTATAGGGGGATCTTATCCGAACTATATTGATATCTGTCTTGCGAAAGATTTATCGTTAAAACCGTATAGGAGAGAGAGTTTTGAATTATGGGTAATTAAGCGAACTTGATATTCCCAGGTAAAATTTTGTGAGTTATTTAATAAATAAAATTTTGATTCCAAAAATAATTAACTATGTTTTCGTTAGAAAACATTAGTTTTAAATACCTTTATAAAATGCCCAAAAGTATCTAACTGCACAAATTGGTTATGATAAATAATTTCATTAGCTATTAATCTATAAGCGCGTAAGTTATGACTATTAAAGGTTCCAAGGATAATGTTCTATTAAATAGATAAATATTTTGAGATTCGCCAAATAAATTAGTGAGATGTATGTTATGGTTTTTATAGGAATCAAACAAGTTAAAAGCACAAAAAGACTTCAAGACAAGTTTGAGGCAAGCTCAAGAAAGTTTTTTTGCTCTGGTAAGTCCACTTCAATTAGCTACATCTTTTTTTGACGAAAATCTAAAACTAGATTGAGTAGGATAGTAGCCTTTGTAACAACTTGAAGTCAATCGAAATTTATCTGGGTATGAGCCAATAAGAGTTGGCTAACCTAGCTAGAGCATTACCCGCCAAAGGCAATTACTCTTGGAGTCTGGGAAGAAAGACTCTTAGTACAGCCTGACAATTCAATAGGAATACAGAATATTTACTAACTTCGTCTTGCGGAAGTAAACGTTTTCAACCGCAAACTAAGTTGAAGCAGTTGCTGACTTTTGGAACGAAAACTTCAAGCAGAATGGTGTAGTTCCACAATTTATAGGAATTTAACCATACTGTCAAAAGTCACAAAGATATTATCTCAGCAAGAGTCTCAGATGTTGCCTGTGCAAATATTATATTACTGCACTGGTAGCTATCACTTTTAGGCTGGAATTTATTTTGCTGCATCAATCACGAAACGAGAAGCGTTATGGATGTTCTTGGCGACTTGACATCAGCAAAATCAGAAAAGTTGTAGCGACCATTTAAGAGTGGATTGCAATTTGGTTGGTTGTGTGGTTCAGGGAACAAATCTGCGTTCATTTGAATTCCTGCTGCAACCACTCTTGAGGCTTGAGCAACCATTTGGGATTCTGTTACAACAACTAACAATGCTGAAGTCAAAGTTTTAAAGGCTTTGTTATTAGGAAATAGAGATTTCTCTATCCCTTAAGCCATCGCTTCGTGGGTAAATATGTTCTGATTTTAACTGTTTTTGCCAGGATGCGATGTCTAGCGACAAGTTGCTATGCATATACGCCAACAGGCTCTACTTCCCTACGACGCCAAGGGTGAAGATTTCACATCAAGCTTACGACCCATCAACTAAATCATTGTAGGAAACACAACCATGACTGAGCAAAAGATTAGACAAATAGCTTTCTATGGTAAAGGCGGTATTGGTAAATCTACCACTTCTCAAAACACCCTTGCAGCAATGGCTGAAATGGGTCAACGCATTCTGATTGTCGGTTGCGACCCTAAAGCTGACTCTACTCGTTTGATGCTACACAGTAAAGCTCAAACAAGTGTTCTTCAATTAGCTGCTGAACGTGGCGCTGTAGAAGATATTGAACTCGAAGAAGTAATGCTGACCGGTTTCCGCGATGTACGTTGTGTGGAGTCTGGTGGCCCTGAGCCTGGTGTGGGTTGCGCTGGTCGTGGTATTATCACCGCTATCAACTTCTTAGAAGAAAACGGTGCTTACAAAGATGTTGATTTTGTAAGTTACGACGTTTTGGGTGACGTTGTGTGCGGTGGTTTCGCTATGCCTATCCGTGAAGGTAAGGCACAAGAAATCTACATCGTTACCTCTGGTGAAATGATGGCGATGTATGCAGCTAACAACATTGCTCGTGGTGTTCTCAAATATGCTCACACTGGCGGTGTGCGTTTGGGTGGTCTGATTTGTAACAGCCGTAACGTTGACCGGGAAATCGATTTAATCGAAACCTTGGCAAAACGTTTGAATACCCAAATGATTCACTACGTACCTCGTGACAATATTGTTCAACACGCAGAATTGCGTCGGATGACTGTTAACGAGTACGCTCCTGACAGCAATCAAAGTAACGAATATCGGACACTGGCTACCAAGATTATCGACAACAAAAACCTCACTGTCCCTACCCCAATTGAGATGGAAGAGTTAGAAGAGTTGTTGATTGAATTCGGTATCCTGGAAAGCGACGAAAATACCGCAATGCTTGTTGGTAAGTCTGCTACTGAAGCACCTGTTTAAACTATTGCTAAGTAAATAATGGTTTAGGGTGGGCAGCAGCTCACCCTTTCATTTTTGCATTTTTTTGTTTGAAAGGAATATACCGCGATCGCTCGTTTGTATGCAATACACTTCGACCTCAATACGGTTCGGTTAAGGCAAGAGACGCGATAAATCGCCGTCTCTACAAAGGACTGATTATTGTAAAGACGGCGATTTAAGTAAGTCGGCGTAAATAATTATTGTTGCAATAAGGCAGGGAGCAGGGAGAGAAAGAGTTTGAGCTTTATTTACTTTTATTTACATAGTTTGGTTTTATTGCACCGACTTACTTATCGCATCTTTGCGATTGGCGGCGTGTCATCAAAAAACCTTATCCGAACTGTATTGATTTTGACCTCTCTCCAAACCCGTAAGCGATCGCTTACAGCACTTACGGCAGCTATGAGGTACATCCCCAAATCTGAAAACTTTGATAGGAGAGGGCAAGGAGAAAAACTGTATTGCATAATAGCCGGAAGCGCTGTATCGCGCATCCTTGCTCAGTTTCAATCCCTAATAGGGATTTTGATGAATTGCAATAAGAGTAGAAGCAAGTAGTATGACATCTTATTACGTTTCAATCCCTAATAGGGATTTTGATGAATTGCAATGATATAGGTAATATCGCCTGAAGGTGTTTTTGTAGCGTTTCAATCCCTAATAGGGATTTTGATGAATTGCAATTTTATCCAGTATCTTATATGTAGATGTAGATGAGTTTCAATCCCTAATAGGGATTTTGATGAATTGCAATTAAGTCTGTGCGGGCCGAGCAATTAACATCTCTAGTTTCAATCCCTAATAGGGATTTTGATGAATTGCAATTCTTTAATAATTTTCATATCAACTTGAGTAGTTTGTTTCAATCCCTAATAGGGATTTTGATGAATTGCAATCAAAACTACATAATACAAGCTTTATCTTATGGAGGTTTCAATCCCTAATAGGGATTTTGATGAATTGCAATTGTTCATAGCACTCGCACTGAGTCAAATAATTATGTTTCAATCCCTAATAGGGATTTTGATGAATTGCAATAGAGTACAGCACGCTCTGTTATCAGAAAGGTTCTCGTTTCAATCCCTAATAGGGATTTTGATGAATTGCAATCTAACGTAGCTCTGGATGCTTATCAAGGTTTTGCTCGTTTCAATCCCTAATAGGGATTTTGATGAATTGCAATTTGACAGTGAAAGTAGTAAAGAGCTAGATAGTGCGTTTCAATCCCTAATAGGGATTTTGATGAATTGCAATTGTGAGGCCTATCGTACTTAGGTACACGGTTTTTAGTTTCAATCCCTAATAGGGATTTTGATGAATTGCAATGTTACCCTCTTCATATGCTCCAATCATTAAGAGGTTTCAATCCCTAATAGGGATTTTGATGAATTGCAATTCGGGTGCAACTAGCGGCATTGTAGGATTAAGAATTGTTTCAATCCCTAATAGGGATTTTGATGAATTGCAATTTTAATCGATGCCCGTTTTCAATCTTATAAATTTGTTTCAATCCCTAATAGGGATTTTGATGAATTGCAATGAGCAAATAGACACTATCTCAAATACATCTATATATGTTTCAATCCCTAATAGGGATTTTGATGAATTGCAATCAAAGGATAGCACACTACCCTATAAAAAAAAGATGTTTCAATCCCTAATAGGGATTTTGATGAATTGCAATTCAGGATTGCCAAATAATGTTTGTTTCAATGACTCGTTTCAATCCCTAATAGGGATTTTGATGAATTGCAATGGCGGGAGCCTCAAACCCAAGCTGTATTTAGTTTTCAAGGTGCGGTTGCGCGATTCAAGGGCAATCATAGCATTAGAGAATTCGTTTGGAAAGAGCGTCAGGAAAATTTCAAGGCTGAAATCGAGTTTTGATAAGCATTTCAGAGATTGCGCGGATGACGAGTAGGAGAACAATGGGTTGAAAGCTTTACTGTAGCTGCAATAGGGGCACTTTTTTGGGGCTGTCGAATTTGTACACCTACCCCTCCGCGCATTTGAAATACAGAAATCTAGCTAGAAGTGGACTCAGCAAAGAAAATTGTTTCGTCCCGTGGCTGTTCTCCGCCAATACGTTCGACTTTTCGCTCACAACAGCCACAGAGAAAATAAAAGCGCACGCTATCAGTGTCAGGTTTTATTAATTTCGCTAAACGCGATCGCAGTTTAGCATACTGAGTGAGAGTGATATCGCACTCAAACACACTCAGTTGCATCCATTGTCCGTAAGACTTGAGAACCGAATGGATTTTAGTCCGACGTTTATCTTCTGGAATGTCGTAGCTGACAACAATATACATAGCAAAGTACGGGAGAGGAACAAATGACAAGTTATTTAAGAACTAGGGGAGGATATTTATCGATTTCGTTCATGAGGTACTTACTTAATAACCTCGCCTGAATTTCAAAAGATTCTTGGTAAGTGCATTTGTTTCCCATGACTGGATGTTTGAAATTCGATAGTTTCTTTTGTTGGTAGGCGCGAAGAAATGTACGCAGTCCCTCTTTGGTTAAAGACACAGCACCACTGAGCGGTTCGGTGGTAAAGTCAGTTAGGGTTAGCGATCGCTTGTTAATCAGCGACAAAACTACAGCATCCACTATTAAAGGACGAAATTCTTCCATCAAATCCAAGGCTAGGGAAGGTCTACCATAACGTTCAACATGTAAGTATCCTAAATAGGGATCGAAGCCAACAATATTTAAAGCACTTTGCACATCATGACGTAGCAATGAATACCCAAAACTCAGTAGGGCATTAACTGGATCGGTTGGTGGGCGGCGGCGTCTGGCTTCAAATTGAAATTCTGAGGTTTTGATTAGCTGTTGAAAACAACCAAAATAAGCTGCACTACCAGCACCTTCTAAGCCTCTGAGGGAATCAATACTGCTAGTTTTTTCGATTGGTGCGATCGCGTTTTCCAATCGAGTGATGTTATTATTCAGGTCAGTATCAGGATGTTCTCGCTGAGTACGAAGTAATGTATGGCGGTAATTTTTCAATTTACCCCGTACAAATCCTCTGACTAAATGTATTGCTGGTTGTGATTCTCCCACAGCTTGCCATTGAGCTTTACGAACAAAGATATTTTTGGTAACTTCAGGTTCTAAACGCCCTAAATATCGTCCGTTTTGTGTGAGAAATGTTAAGCAAATGTGACGTTCTAAAAGTTCACTGACGACGGCGGGAGAAATAGTAGCCCGTCCTAGTACTACAATTCCCTCTATTTTAATTAAAGGGATATCCAAGATTGTTTTTTGTTCGGCTTTGACGGTAAGACGTTCGTCAACTTTGCCGATAAAAGCATCAGCTTGTGTTACGTAAAGTGTTCCCATTTGTGATGATTCCTAGTAATAGTTTGGGTTTGGGTAAATAGAATTATTAGGTATAATTCAATACGAACTTAGGGGTTGTTGGTGTAGATAATTAGTCTTTCAAGACGCGATAAATCGCGTCTCTACATGATGGTTTTATTGCTCATTCTGAACTGTATTGGGGTATGATTTAATGTACTTCTTGATAAATTTTGACTTTATCGGTTGCTTTGGGCAAACATTGCGAATAAAGACTGCATCCTTGGCAGCGTTTGCTGTAAACTGGTTTTGGCATTGCTCCTGTTTCTAGGAGATTTGTGACAGATTCAATAGTAGCGATCGCACTTTGTCGTAACTCTGCATTAATCTCTACTAATTGCCGTTGATGGGAGTGGGCATAATAGATATATCCAGTAGTAACAGGTTGTCCTGTCATCTCTTCTAAACATAAGGCTTGGGCACAAACTTGCAACTCATCGTTATCCCATTCGCCTTTACGTCCCCGTTTGTATTCCACTGGATAAACTTGACCTGATTCTGCTTCAATCAAATCAGATTTGCCGATGAGTTTATATTGCTCAGACTTCAGCCAAATTGCTCGAACTTGCCAAGTTTCTCCTCGCTGTATATCGCTTGTGGTGTGGACGCGATCGTGTAAAGTTGTGCCTTCAATTGTGTATTGATTATCGATAAATTCACCCGCACAAAACATCCGCCAACAGCGATGCGGACAATAGGCATATTGATTCAATGCCGCAATTGAAATATATTCAGTTTGATTCATAACTTAGATGGTTTTTAAATGATGATTGAAATTAGGGAGAATACACCCGCCGCGTCATCCCCATACCCATTGTTGTTTTGCGACCAATTCCTGCATACAAAGCAAAGTCAGCTAAAGCGTTAATTTGCTTAATTTGTATTGGTTCAACTGCCCCTAAAATTTTGTAGTTAACTTCGCCAATAATGCCAATAAATTTGCTGCGAGAATCAGCTAATATTTCTGTGTGAATATTGACAAAAGAAGGAAATATTGACTCGATTGCAATCTGAGTAAATTCTCTGCCGCTATACTTATTCCACCGCGAAAGTAGGGAATTAAAGACAGATTCTCTGGTAGGAAGGGTCGTATCATACTGTCCTTGACGGAAAGCGGTGGGTGTGGAAAAGGTAAGATTAATGGAAGAATTGCGCTCGCTAGCTTCTTCGTATAATTGAGCATAAGTACTGGCATTTGCCCAAGGTTGAATAGATTGGGGTGTGCCTTGAATGCTGGTAATATACAAGTCAGCCGGGCCAAGATGCCAAGGGCGATTGGGATTAAGATTTAGCCAGAGTTGGGTAAGTTTGCCAAATAAAGTGTCATCTAATAAAGAGATACGCCACCAACAAGGAGTTCCGGCGGGAATGGGTTGTTGATGTGAATATTGCAATTTAGATCCCCCCTTACCCCCCTTCAAAAGGGGGGAATTAATTTGTAAGGGAGAGAGGGTGAAAGCTTTATCTGCGGTGGAATCGTGCAAGCGATCGCCCAATGTGGTATCTACAGAACTAACGAGGGTGAGAAATAGGGCGTGGAGATGTCTACCTGTAAGATATTGTGGTGGAATGGGCGATTGAGGTAGCAAATTCAACACTAAACTATGAGGCATACTTTCTCTTTTTGGTTGTAGACTGAGTGCTTCTTGACTCTACAGTAAACTCAGGGATTTCCTGGAGTTCAGTATCACTCAAACTATACTGCTCACAAACGAGACTTAGGCGATTTCCCGGTGTTTTGACAGCGTTAACCGAATGGGTTAAATCACCTTGAAAATAAACTAAAGTATTGAATTGGGGCTTAATTTGCCCAAGTTGGCGTTTGTGCGATCGCAATACCAGTTCTCCCCCTTCCATATCCGCAGGTACGCGCACATAGAGAACACTGACAACCGCAGGCGGTTCAATGGTTTTGGAGTAGGAACGTAAGGAGCGATCGATATGCGGATCGACACGGGAGCCTTCTTTGAGTTGTAAAGGATTGAGGTAAAAAGCATTACAATTCGGCTGGAGAGCTAAATCGAGGTAAGGCTTAAAGTAGGGAAACTGCTGTTCTACCTTTGCTAATCCAGAACGCTGAAATACTACAGAAAATCCTTTAGTGGCGACAAAATCGCGGTTGAGGTTGTTGATAGCAAAGTAAGGACAAGCTTGGATTTCTCCCCACAAGTTGTTTAGGTAGTCACTAGGGAAGGCGTTGGTTTGTTGTTGATAGTTTTTCACGGAGGGATGTGAGAGAAATATGCTTATAAATTGATGTTCTACAAATTCTCGCACCATTGGTGCGAGAATTTAATTATTTATCCCGCAATAAAAACTTCATCATCTGGAAGGCGTAATTGTTTTAACTTCATTGCCATCGTTAAAATTCCTGACAAGCCTGAAAAGAATCTATATTCTTTCTCCATATCATTGCAAACAATGGTTATTGGATAAGAAGTAATTCCTTGCTTGTTTAATTGGAAAATAACAGCAGCATTTGTTCTTGGGCAAATAATTACTCCTGGTAAAAAATGTCTATTCAAAGCTTGTATTAGAGGTGTAGGTCGTATTGCTCCTCCAGCACTGCGGATAATTTGACAATTTTTAAAAGCTGTTAGCTTGTTCAGTTCTGTACTGATAAATTCTTGCCAGTTATCAGTGTAGCGTAATTCAAAACTCAATTGATAAGTTTCAGTAGCGCGACTGGTGACTTCAATATAATCACCATTTTGGACAAATTCGTAATAGCGTAATAGGTGAAAAGGATCTAGTCTTGTTTCCTCAGATTCATCTAGAATAAAACCATGAGGGTCACGAATAGAAAGACTTTCAAACAGACTAGAGCGAAAACTAAATAACGGTGCATAGCTTGTACTAAAAACTTCAGCAAATTCTTTTAACTCAGCTAGCGCCTCTTCATCTTTGTTAAATAAATCTACGTATTCGTCTAAAGTTGTACGTCCAGCTTGTAAGTCATCCCAATCTTCAAGAAATTTAGCTTTGATAAAAGTTCTAACAAAAGCCTGACCACCTTTGATATACTTCCAATCTTTTTTGATTTCTTTGGGCGTTTTTTTTGCAATAGTTTCAGCGCCTCGTAAAAGTTTCATTCTATAGCGATAATCATCCCAAGTTCTATTTCCTTCAAAAATAGATTTTAGAGTATTGAATAACTCCAAAATCAATTTTTCCTCAGCTAAACCTTCAAGCATTTCTTCCAATTCCAACAAGGGACGGGCAATTTCTAGAAATGCTTCTGAACGCCAGTAGGCTTTTAAAAAAGGCTTATCTAAACAGGGAAGTGTTTCAAGTAAGTCTTTTAGGGCTGTACGTCCCTTAGTAGTATCTAGAGACGTTAAGCCTTCTTCCCAAGCGTTAACGGGTAAATAAGCAATGGCTTCTGAATCAATATTAGTTTCAGATTTACCCAAAACACGCCCTACTCTACCAATTCTCTGCCAAAAGGCGGCGCGATCGCGTGCTGAAAAAATCAACCAATCTAAATTTTGCCGTTTCGGTTCAGGATATCTTTCAAAGTTAAATCCTACATCTACAGTGCTAGTGGCCAAAATGATTTGACATTGCATAGCCCTTTGTCTGTCTTTTTTTGGCGCAGGGCCTGTAATGCGTCCGATATCATCACCAAGTCCTTGTTGTCGAAGTAAATCTGAGAGACGATTAATATTATCAAGAGAGTCAAGAATTACAGCACCATTTTCATCAGGTCTTTCTCGAAAACGTTGCACAACTTCTGCTGCTAACTCTGATAACCACTCTTCCTTACTATCTGGTTTTGGTCTTAATTCCAGATTAACTGCTGTTTGTGACGGTAAAAGATTAGTATTACCTGCTTCTCCATCAATTCTTGCTATCTTCACACCAGCCTGTTTTAAATTCTGCAATGCTAATTCACAAGCTGGTTCTGGTGTCGCTGTTAGCAAAACTATTTTACGTCCGTCCTGAAAAAAGCGGAAAACTTGAGAATAAGCGAGATAAAACAACATTCCTACTAGCTGTTTAGCATCGTAGAGGTGAAACTCATCAAAAATGACTGTCGAAAATCTGGTGTAAAAACTACTGGCGATGTTACCTCTATCTAGATTGTTATATGCAAAGAAAGTTGCATAGTAAAAGATATCAGGATTTGTGACTAAAATAATGGGCGTATTAACCCCAACATCAGGAAAAACTGTAGCTGGATTTCGTAATACGTTATACAGCTTTTCTCCTGAACGACTGCCAACTTTATCGTTAGACCAGCTTTTAATATCTTTAGCAGAAGCTGATTTGACTACATGAGGTAAGTTAGCCTCTCTAACAAACTTTTTTCCTGCTTCTGTTTGCTGTTCAATTAAAGCATTAGTTGGAGCAATGTAAACAGCACTTTTATTTGGCTGATTTTTTAATACAGTTAGTCCTGCATTGGTTTTACCTGTGCCAGTTGGTGCTAAATCAAGGATAATATCTGCATTCTTAGATTGTTCAAATACATCAACTTGATGCTGAAGTGCATTCCCCATAAAAGATAGTTCATCTGGCAAAGATGCACAAGCTGAAATACTGCGCGGTTCTAATCTGATAACTAATCTTCGATTACTCATTGTTACTTTCTCTACCGCAAAAATGTAACCCTGCTGGTACAATCATTTCTCCAACTTGCCAAGCAGCACCCCGAAAACGAAGATTTTTAATGATGGGTGCAGGAGGAATAGAAATTAAATCGAATGCTAAAGCCTCTATTTGTTGTGGTAAATCAGCAGCATTTAGATAATGTTGACTTTGATATTCACCTTCTGGTAGTAAAGTCACAGGAAATTCATTCAGCACATTCACCTTGACTTTACTCATGAATTTACCAAGGCGAATATAATTTGGTAATTGATAATTTCCAAATACCAAAGTTTGAAATTTGTTTCTGCGTTCAATCATCCGCAGTCTTCCAGTTTGCGGAAAGTTACTTGGTCTAAATGAACTTGGTTTTTTCCCTTGACGTTGTAATGGTAAATCTTCCCGCGCCGTAGCAACACGATTATTAGTCATTGCATACCAGTAAGAATCAGAAAGAGCATTGAAACGTTCAAATCTGAATGTCACTCTGCCTATGGGTGAAGCTGGTAAGATATAAAAATCTTGTGCGATTGGTTGTAAATCTTCTTTGTAGGTTGGTCGTCCGGTAGCCTGACCTTGGAGGCGATAGGGGGAATTTACTCTACCTAAAGCATAGGTAAGAGCATAATTCCCAATTACCCCCTCAGTGTAATAGGTATCAGACAACTCCCTAGAGGCAAAAAAGACTGGTTCAAGACAGTATAATTCAACAAGTTTTGCCTGCTGAAAAGGAATTGTTGACATAACCTAAATCTCTACTTCAACTGGTGTATTCTTGCCTTTCGCCTTAGCCTTTTTCTTTTCAGGTGCAACCTGACGGAAGGATTCATAGGATTGCGTTAAACGCTTAAGAAAATTATCACGTTCAGCTTCTGACCAATTAGTTTCTACATCAGTAACTAAATTTGCTAATTCTTCTTCAGATAGTTGCACAGAAACCCCTCTCTTATTTTTCCAATTAGCAATTACTTGTTTGCTTGCTGCAATTAATTTATTAATATTCAAAGGATGTTCTAAAGGCTTACCTAAGACATCATAAGTAGCTTGTACAAGTTCCAGAGAACTAGGAAGTTCGGTAATACTACCAAATACACCTAATATTTCGTTTTCCATGCGTCCAACACGACTGGAAACCGCACCATAACGGCTTGTGAAAAGAATATTACCTATGATATAGCGCAGTTCATCCGCAGTTACATCTTTTAGGGTGACAACATCCAAAAAATGCACGCCTGGTTTGATGTATTCGCTGGTATTTAAAGCTGTTGAGGCTTTCGTATCTTCATCTTTCTTTAACCGCATTGTGCCATTTTCGTAGATGGCGTTTATGGTGCGATCGCCTACAACATCACTAGCAGGTAAAATACTAAAAGCATCTTCAGTCCAAATGCGACTTTTTTGAGCGCCACCCCCACCAGCCGCGAAGCCGTAGAGGAAACAATCTACACACATTTCACAAGGTGCATTAGTATTTAAAGAACAAAGAGAGCCATCTTTAGGGTTGGTGTATAAAAGTTCATGCGCTCTTAAATGTTCTCGTCCGTAGCGTCTTTCTGGTGCTATTTGTTTACGCTTAGTCATTAACAAGCGTTGAATTATAGTTTTTTGATTTTCACCCTCTAAACCAGCCTGGACAAATTCGCTACACATTGGCTCCCCTGAACCTTCTGTGCGAAAGATAGTTTCAGAATGGGTTGTTCTTAAAACAACTAAAGTAATAAAACGTCCTTTGGGGAAATTCTCATAACTTGTTGCTAGTACCGAGGAAAGCTTTGAAATGGACATGACAAACTCCTAATTATTTAAACAGTTGTAGTTGTTTCGACAGAATCATCTTCAGATTGGCTTTTAAGTTGTTTACGTGCTTCTTCAAGGAAAAATAAATAAGCAGCTTCTAAAGTTTTTTGGTCAGATAAAAACTTTTCAGGACGTGCTGAATAAACCTCCTCATATAGTTTTCGTAATAGCTCGTAATAACGCTTGACCTGTTCATACTTTGTTGCACCTACGCCATGCTCACGGATACGGTCTAAGCGAGTATGATATTGCTGTACTAAAGCAGCAAAAATTACATCTAAACCCAAATAAGGCTTTTGAGAACGAATAGCAGCAATAAAGGCTGTAAACGGTTCTGCTTGAGCAGTTCGTTTAAAAGAACTTCCCCAAATTTTTCCCTCTGCTGCAACTTGAGCAGCTTCTTTAAGATATTTAGTTAAGAGTAAGTTTTCATCAGGCATAAAGCTCTCCAGTAAAGTATTTAACGGCTCACAAATGCGACTCCAAATGACGCTCAAATTTGGTTCGTCTTGTTCTCGCAGAGTCCAACGTAACAAGACATAATAAAGTTCAATTGGTCTGACACAAGCACGAGCCAAATCATACAAACAATCATCAGCTTTCTGAATACTTGCAACAGATGTTGCTAGTTTGCCAATGCAACGTAGTCGCTCAAGAATTTTTTCTGCATCTTGGCGTTGCTGATATTGTCCATTTCCCAATAAAGTTTGCAGTGCAGAAGGAATTCCCTCTATTCGTCCGTAAACCTCACTAGATAACTCCACTTCTAGATTGCTACTCAAGGTAAAAGGAAAGCCAATATCTAAAGACAAGGAAATTTCTAAAGCAAGTCTCAGTGATTTTAGTAAAGCTAAAGAATTATTAACATCTCCCCAAAGTAAAGGAATAATAACAGATGTATGAACAAAATTAGGACGTTTTGGTAATGCTAAACCGACTACTTTGTTAGATTTAAATTCAAGCTGATTATCTTTATATAATTTCAATTCATCAATAGTGACAGTACCACCTTCAGCATTTGTCGCTGCAAGTTGTTTTAAAAGTCCACGCCAAATTCTCAACAGTTCTGGAGCAGAACCTTTAGGTAATGCTAAGTGCAAATAAAGCGGGTCTTGTTTTTTAACAGCAGGAAAGTTCGCCCCGACTGCCATTAATTGGTAAGCTAAAGCTGCAATTGAATCTGCTTGTCTTTTCGGTTCAGCACTGATACCACCCGGTAAGCGATTAGAAAAAGCCTGTACCTTAGTACCAGGAGGCATATTATCTGAAATTAGCTCATCTATATCAGTGGAAGTAGAACCTAAAGAGCATCTTTGTCTGGGATTTGCTTCTACATAAGCATTTAAATCATTAGCTCCATTTAACCGAATAGCAAAAGGTAAATTTACCATTCGGCTAACGGCTGCAATCATCTCTTCAGATACTTCTGTTTCTTCAGATATTTGTGTACTTTCCTTTCTTAGTTGGAAAGATTCTTGTAGAGCTTCTTTAATACCCTCAATTCCTTTAACAGCAGCCTTAGCAGCAAATAAAGGTCGCCCATATTGACCATTAAATGGCTCAATTGCAGTACGCTGAAGTTCGGATATACCCGTATGATGGGCGATTTTATCCCAAACTTCTTTAGGGCTTAATCCGGCTTCTCTATAACTAAGATAAGCTGCCTTCAAACCTTCAGATATAGCAAATTCTTCTGCATTACTTACAGGTAATAACTGAAGTTCAGCCGCTTTTATTAGTGCATCTGCACCAGCCGCTTCACCCCACTTAGTTACATCTTTAGAAATCTTGTCTGATTTGTATCCAGCTTTTTTCCTTTCTAAAAGAGCCTCAACATTTACCAAAACTTCCTCAATATTTTGTTGGATAGCTTGATAAGTAAATTTAATGCCATCCTTCGTAGGTCTAACAAGTCTTTCAATATTATTCCCAAAAACTTGGTCAATTTTACTTTGCCAAATGGCAGCTATTTCTTTTGTAAAATCTACATTTGCTAAAGCTTCCCCTTCAAAAAGTTCGCCATTAGGGAAAATTGCTAAAGGATTTAACCCATACTTTTGCAGAATCTCTTCGCAAGCACCCAGCAATAGGGCTGTAATATAGCCTTTGTCTTCAGAAATGCTGATTCTAAAGAGATTACAGCTTCGCCCAAAAGCAACGGTTAATTCTTTTTCCAGTTTGCGAAAACGTTGTGCATCTGTAATTCCTAAATCAAATAAGTCCGCAGCTGTAAGCATCGCCGCCCAACGTTCAATATTTGGGTCTTCTGGTAAAAATCTTGCTCCATCGCTGACGTTATGACCTGAATGGCGCTCAATTAGCTTTCTGACTAGCTCCAAATCATCTTCGGAGACAACAAATCTAAGTACACAAGCCTTTTCTAGTTGTTCTCGTAAAAATTCCTGATTTCTAGCCAGGGTTTTAACATTACGCCCTTGGGTATCTAATTTATTCAGGTCATGTACAGCAGTTGCAGCTAGTAGCAAAGGTCTTTTATCTTCTGGAACTTCTGCGATTCGGCTAACTGTCAAAATGAACTGACACGCAGAATCAAGGTGTTCTGCAAGGGTCGTACCCTTTCTTACGCCGTACTGATGATGATGTGCATGATTTTCGTAAAGCTGGGGGCGAATTTCACTGAAATAACGCTCCTCCAAAGTCTTTGGAGGATTATTCAAAAGCCTATTGCGCTTGGACATATAAAGATACTCCAATCCAAAATCGAGTCTAGGTTGCAAAGTCAACTTTTGAGATGAGTACTTATACTGAGATAACCTGACAAACTCAAGTTATGTCACTGCACTTTTTTGCAACTAGACTATTTATAATTACATCTATGAATATGGCACAAGTAAATCAAAAGTGCAAGTACATTTTGTAAATGCCCAGAAAAAAAGAAACGATTACACTGTCAATTCCGCCAGGAACTAAGGAACAACTAGAAGCGATCGCTCGCCGTCTCAATATTACTTGGGGCAAAGAACCCAGTATTTCGGGGTTAATAGTAGCGATCGCACAACAATCTGTAGAGGTCGGAAAGCCCTTTACGCTTGACTCTAACCAAGTTCATGCCTTACAGCAAGCGATTAAAGCTTTGAACGATGCAGGCAACATTGGAGAAGCGCAAACTGTACTTGCACTTTTGCTAGAACGTGGCAATCTTGAAGCACCTCTTCGTCAATTGCTGATGAAACAACTTAGTCAACCTATCCAAGAATGGCGAAATACGATAGAAGAACTAAGTAAAGCTAAACAGCCTTTCTACATTCTCTATTCCAACTCTCAAGGTCAGGAATTAGATTACAAAGTTCGTCACGCTGAGGTGCGCTTCTTTGAGAAACGCTTCTATCTCATGATTTGGTGCGAAGAGACAGCAGACGTAGAAAACGATATTCCAGAATTACCCGAACTTTGGCACAATCGTTGCTTAAGCTTTGAGCGAATTAAGTCTGTTGTCCCGACAAGTGGTGATTGGCGGGGTGAACTTGACTATGTAAAAGTGCAATTACACTTTCGGGGTTGGCTAGCCAAAGCCTATCAACCCAAAGAAGATGATATTGAGGATGACATGATTAATAATGTGCGTCAGGTTGTGCGGCGAGTAGCTAACCCTTTCTGGCTGATTCGAGAAGTATCGCCCTATTGGGAAGATTGCGTGATTGTATCACCTGAGAGTCTGCGCGATCGCTTCAAACAAAAACTCCTCACCCTCTGCAATTTATACGATATCGAAACCAAGTCTTAACTCTTTCCCTCTCCGAGTCGGAGAGGGACGGTTTTACGTAGTAAAACCAGGGAGAGGTCTTTTCATACTTGACAAAAGTACACTTCCATAAGATGCACTCATGTAGCCGTTATTTGCGATCGCCTATAGTCATCTACAATACGTAAGTAAGACAAATGACGTAATAACTAGGTTTCCAGACATCAATTCTGAAAATTAAAGAAAAAAATAATTACTAATTGCCTAAAAAGTCCGGTTTTTTTGGCTTTGTGATGATAAATAAAAATAATAGCGTTGAATGTCATGCTTCCTTCCACGAAGGATTACCGAAATTCTTCGCTGCTTTCAGGATGACTACTGAACATTAAACAACATCTGCCGCCAATCAGTTTTGTGCTAGGGATGTTTCTGCGCCACAAACCTGGAGATGCAGCTACATCAATGGGCTTCTACCACAAAACTTGCTCTAGATGTATCTAAGTAACTATGCTGATAAAGTGTAAAGATATCATGGTATCTGGGAGCAAATTTTAAAGCAATTGTAAAGGACTTGGTGCCATTTTGGCAGGTTTTTATCGGCAAGATGGGATATTAGTAGATTGTACAAATCTTTATTCTTATTCCCACACTAGTTACTATCTACCGATAACTGCTAAGTACAAGCACATACCGACACAGATAAGTTTAAGTAATTTAATGAAGTAGGAAATAATACATGGTATTATCACTGTCTTCTCATAACGTTATCCAGTATCTGCAAGACGCGGGGCTGTGTAGCTCAGAAGATGACGCATCAGATAAATCTGAGTTGCCAGGAAGTAGTAAGAACAATTTCGATTTACTAGTGACTTTAGCAGATAATCGTAAACTGCTCATTAAACAAGAACGTAACGTTAAAAACAATGACGCAGCGCCTCATGAATTGTTTCAGGAGTGGCTATTTCATCAGTTGCTCCAGCAGTTTCCAGTTCTTGGCAATATTTCTGCGATCGCACCATTAGTAGTGCATTTTGACGAAGAAAATTCTATCCTCGTCCGCAACTACTTAAGTGAATATCATGAGCTTGCGACATTATACCACAATAATGATCTTTTTCCACAAGAAATTGCCACTGCGATCGGCACGACTTTGGCAGGACTGCATCGCGCAACCTACAACCGCCGAGAATATAAGGATTTTATGGCAACTGCTCCGCAAGGAGAGTTTCGCTATGGCTTTTACAATCCGGCGCAAGGGTTAAGGTCAATTGGGCCAGAGATTTTTGGAACGGTTCCCACAGATGCGCTGAAATTCTATTTACTCTACCAGCAATCGGAGAGTTTGGAATCTGCGATCGCTGATTTGGCATATGACTGGAATCCTTGCTGCTTGACTCACAACGACCTGAAATTGAACAACATTTTGGTTCATTCCAGGTGGGAGAAACTAGACAATTGCCTAGTAAAGCTAATTAATTGGGAAGCTTGTTCTTGGGGAGATCCAGCCTTTGATTTAGGAACTTTACTAGCAAGCTATTTAGGAATTTGGCTCAAGAGCCTCGTTGTAGACCCCACCATTGAATTACAAGAATCTCTAAATCTAGCATTGACACCGTTGGAGAGTTTACAACCTTCAATTCTTGCCCTAATTAGGGCTTATCTAAATGCTTTCCCCATGATTTTGGAATACCGCAGTGACTTTATTGTGCGCGTTATCCAGTTTGCAGGGCTGGCACTAATTCATCAAATTCAAGATATGATTACCTGCCAAAAATATTTTAATAATGCTGACATTTGTATGCTCCAAGTGGCTAAAAGTTTACTCACTATGCCGCAGCAAGCTGTACTGACTATTTTCGGGATATCAGAATCAGAAATTCTGAATCCTGTAGCAAAAATCCATAAGCTTCCTCAACCTGTCAAAGAGCAGCAGTTACTCCGTATTTATTACGAAAAGACTCAGCTTCGCGGTTGTTAATGGCAGGGAGCAGAACAATTTAAAAGCCAGATTTTAACTGCAATTAGACATTTTGAATTGTTCTGCGTATTCTCCTATCATAATTTTCTGAGGATTTTTGCCCCAGAGGGGTTTCATAATTTTGGATTTTAAAGTTTGAATTCTAAATGGATTAATGCTAAATTACTCTACCAATCAACCGCTAACTTCTCTATCCGATATTGCTAAGAATATCCAAATTGAGTCAAATTTTTGTATTTATCATCCTAATTATCAACCCTTTGCTCTGCCGACTAAAGTAGCCGACAGATTTCAGCAAAACTCGGCAGATTTACAACAGAAGTATCTCACCTTATTACTACGCAACTTTCTTTATGGGATCTATTACAATGGCTCCCTACAAAGTACTTTAGCAGTCAATAGTGATAGTAGTAATTGCCCGCCAAAGCAGAATTTAACAGATAATTCCATCTTAGAAATTGATTGGGAATTTTACGAGCAATTGCACGCCAGTAATCACGGCATAGGTTACTTTGACCCTCGATGGCAGGTGTTGCGGAAAGAACCTGATGGGACTATGGCGGTGACTAAAGGCGGTTTAACACTTTATGTTGAGCCAGACTGCCATCTAGAATCCGGTAAGAAATCTACCAAAGTGGGTGAGATGGTAGCTATCTGGATGCCCAAAAATAGAATGCAAAATGGCTGTTACTTGGCAGTTAGTAATGTCGGACAGGAACGGCAAAGTAACCCCGATGCTGATTTGGGAGCAGGGCGAATTTACTTTAACTTTACGCCATCTGGTGCGATCGCTCTCATGGAAAGCTTGACACTGCAATTGAATGCAGCCTCGATTCCCTTTTGCTTTCAGGTTCTCCACAATCCCAGTGCATACGGACGCTATGATTCGGGGCTACTCTACTTTGAACTCCCCGACTATCCAGCAATCCGCGCAATCCTTCAGGCTATTTATCCAGAAAATCAATCCTATTTCCAGCCCGAAATTCCCTTGTTTACCAAATTTTTAGCACCAGGATTAGGTTTAGCCGAGGAACCAACCCAAAAATTTGCGGCGCAAGAAAGTTTCGGGATGAACCGTTGCCAAATTGTCGCTAATGCTTTGTTGGAAGCTTGGCAAAAAGGTAAAAATGCAATGGAGGAACGGATGAGGACAATTGACCAACACTTTGCGCGACACCTAATAGATTTACAGCGTCCTTATCTTAATCCCAGTTCTAAAGACATATATAAGCCGTTAAATTGATGACGAGTGGGTAGTGGGGCAATACTGCCCCACTACCCATTCAAAATTCCACAATTACCGGCGTATGGTCGCTGGGTTGGGTTAATTTCCTGGGCGCGACATCGATAATGCAACTCGTAGCACGCTCATAGAGGATAGGTGTGAGATAGTGATGGTCAATCCGCCAACCTAAGTTGCGACGGAAGGCGGCGGCGCGATAATCCCACCAGCTATAATTTCCGCCTTCTGTATTGAATTTGCGAAAAGCATCAGCAAATCCCAGTTTCAGAATATCGCGTAAGGCTTGGCGCTCTGTTTCTGTTGCCATAATGTGATTTTCTGTACTCACTTGCTCGTGAATATCCTTATCTTCCAGGGCGATATTGAAGTCTCCGCACACACAAATTGCAGATTCTGACAGTACCAACAATCGCAAATACTCGTGTAACGCTGTCAACCAGCGCAGTTTGTATTCGTATTTTTCAGTTCCTACCGCTGCACCATTGGGAACATATAAGTTAACAATCCGAACACCATCAATTACACCTGTAATTACCCGCTTTTGCTCATCCCATTCATGGTGTAAATCTGGCAAAATCGCCCTAAACCCGCTACTTACGTCTACGAGTGGCTGGCGGCTAATCAGGGCTACGCCGTTATAAGATTTTTGTCCTGACATATAAAGGTTATAGCCTAACTGCTCAAAAGGCGATCGCGGAAACTCAGCATCCATAACCTTGGTTTCTTGCAAGCAGAGAACATCAACAGGATTGGTAGTTAACCAATCGGTAACCTGTTCTAGACGAGTGCGAATTGAGTTGACGTTCCAAGTAGCGATTTTCATTAGTTATCAGAATTTTTTGAAAATTAATAATTACAAATTATGTAATTATTGTACAATTACTTAATATTTATAATTTCTTTTCTATTTACCAATTACGTTTAAACGAAGCTTTAATGACTTGATCCCATTCAATATTTTAGTATTTTCAGCTACAAAATATTCAAATTTGTAAGTTACGCTACAAAATATTCTACTTTATTATGATCCCCAAGACAGATGCAACAAGTAATAGATTTGTTATAGGTTAGAAGTCTAGCTTGGGGTTGACTTTTACCGATAGTCCGTTAGATTTGTCGGTAGAAAATTTCCGGTCTGGTTAACCTTTATTGCGCTTTTAGTAGCCTGTTAGGTTAATTTAAATGTCAAAAGAGTAAGTACAAATGCTCTTTACTCATAAAATAATGATGCAACTCATTATATTGAGGACAATTTCATAGACTGAACCAATAAAACTTATGAAAATCGCTCAAGTTGCCCCCTTATGGGAAAGGGTTCCACCTCCTAATTATGGAGGAATAGAACTGGTAGTGAGTCGCTTGACTGATGAACTTGTTCGTCGCGGTCATGAGGTAACCTTATTTGCCTCTGGCGATTCTCAAACTTTGGCTCATTTAGAAGCAGTTTATCCACGTGCATTGCGCTTAGATCCAAATGTCAAAGAGTATGCAGTGTACGAAATGCTAGAACTGAGTCAAGTGTACCAACGTACTGCCCAATTCGATATTATCCATTCTCATGTAGGGATTTCGGCACTACCTTTAGCGAGTTTGATAACAGCAACTTCTACAGTCCACACGCTGCACAATAATTTTACAACGGATAACCGTCACGCATTTAGCTATCACCAAAAGCAACCATACGTCAGCATTAGTAACTCGCAGCGTCAAATCGATCTCAATTATATTGACACGGTTTATAACGGAATTGAGCTAGCAGATTATCCATTCGTAGCCCAACCGTCAGAACCTCCATATTTGGCTTTTTTAGGTCGTTTTTCGCCAGAGAAAGGGCCACAACATGCGATAGCTATTGCTAAACAGATCGGTTGGCGCTTGAAGATGGCAGGAAAGGTTGATGTTCAAGACTCTAAGTTTTTTGAACAAGAGATTGCCCCTCTGATAGATGGTCAGCAAATTGAATATCTAGGCGAAATCAACCACGCCGAAAAGACTGAACTTCTGGGCAATGCTGCCATAACTCTTTTTCCCATTAGCTGGCAAGAACCTTTTGGGTTAGTAATGACTGAATCAATGGCAACTGGTACACCAGTGATTGCCATGAATTTCGGCTCCGTACCTGAAGTGATTGCCCACGGTAAAACAGGTTTTATCTGCAAAAGCTATGCAGAAATGGCAGCAATGATTCCACTAGCTTTGGAACTCAATCGTCAAACCTGTCGAAAACATGTAGAAAACAATTTTAGTGTTAGCCAAATGGTTAACGGATATGAAGCTGTTTACAGACAAATTATTAAAGACCGCATAGAATCAAATGGCCGCATTCATGCAGCTAACATCGAGTTTTAATCAACTGCTTTTTTTTACTTAGTTTAAACAATAATTTTTTAAGGAGGACATTGGTATGAGTACGAGAGCCAACACCTGCCCATGCTGCGGTGGTTCCCTCCTGCGTCATGCCCGACATGGTGAACTATATTGGTTTTGCCTGTCGTGCCGGCTAGAAGTACCGCTATTAACTGTTACTCGCTTGCCTAATGCGGAAACCCGGAACACCGGAGTGGTTCCCCAGCCAGCGGTGAATACCTAGTTTTACAGCATTTTAGATTAATAAAAGCCTACTAGATACAAATCAAGACTGATTTTTTTAAACCTATCAACTAGCTTCAACTGGTAAAATCGGATGGAGCTAATTGATAGGTTTAAAGCTTTGTTAGCAGCGTTACTTTATGGTCAAGAAGATTTACGCCTAGAGAAAGTTGCTGACCCCACTCCGGCGACTGGCGAAGTTGTGATCCAAGTGAGGGCAGCAACAACTTGTGGTACAGATTTGAAAGTCTGGCGGCGTGGTGGTCATGCCAAAATGCTGATCCCACCGACACTGTTTGGTCATGAAGGTGCTGGACGAGTTGTTGCCTTGGGTGCAGGCGTTACAAATTGGCAAGTAGGCGATCGCATCGTCGCTAATAATTCCGCACCATGTATGAAGTGCTTTTTTTGTCAACGCCAAGAGTATTCATTATGTCCAAATTTGACCTGGAATAACGGGACTTTTGCGGAATACCTAAAAATTCCTGCACCGATAGTAGAGCATAATTTGTTGCAGATTCCCGATGAGTTGCCGTGGGAATTGGCAGCCATGACGGAACCCTTAGCTTGTGTGTTACATGGTATAGCGCGTTCTAATATTAAGCCCAAAGATAAAGTCGTCGTTTTGGGAGATGGGGCAATTGGGTTGATGTTTGTGGCGGCATTGAGTGGGAAAGCTGAGGTATTGCTGTGGGGAGGTAATAACCATAGGCTAGAAATTGGTCAGAAATTGGGTGCAGCCCAAACCTTTAATTATCATCAAATCCCAGATATTCCCAGTGTGGTGAAAGAACTCACCCAAGGATGGGGCGCAGATGTGGTGATTGAAGCAACTGGTGTACCAAGTGTATGGGAAACTGCGATCGCCTGCGCCCGTCCTGGTGCAACAGTCAACTTATTCGGTGGATGTCCACGGGATACCAGTATTACCGTCAATACAGAACAGCTACACTATAGCGAACTTACCCTCAAAGGAGTGTTTCATAATACACCAGAGTATGTGCGGAAGGCGCTGGCACTGATCGCTAGTCGCAAAATCCCCTTTGAGTTACTTATTAGCGAACACCGACCATTAAAAGATTTAGAACAGGTGTTTTGTGAGATGAAGGCGCGTCAAGTAATAAAGGTAGCGATGATTCCTTAGTTTTGTGCGGGGTACAGCAGGTACATAGCAAACTAACTCTTTGACATTCCAGCCAAGGCAACACTATCGCCTGGCTTTGAAGGCCATCTGACAGTAAGGATAGTGCAGTCGGACTCAGCAACCCACCAATGAGGCACACCTGCACACCAAAGAACATAATCACCTTCACGAGATAATAAAATTTCTCTATCTTCAAATTGCAGGCGAAATTGTCCATGAATGAGAATTGAAAGAGTAGCGGCTTGATTATTAACTGCCCAATCAGTTCTACTGTCACCTGCTTTGTGGATAGCCCATTTTACTTCTAGCATTTCCGTGGAACGCGGATCGTCTTCAGGGGTGATAAAGTGACCCATGAACCATCCCCAACGATTTTCACCTTCAACGACAGCGTTTCCATAAACAACTTTAGGCTGCATCACTTAATCCCAAAGAAGGAACCAAAATTTTTCCGTTGTAACCCGCTTGGTTGTATTGTTCCAGGACATGAGTTGCAATACGTTTGCTCTCACCTGATGTAACCAAAGCAACACTTGCCCCCCCAAAGCCTGCACCCGTGAGTCTTGCACCAAACACTCCTTCTGTTTTCTGCAAAATCTCTACCAATGTATCTAAGGCTGGTACTGAAACTTCGTAATCATCTCGCAAGCTGGCGTGGGAAGCGTTCATCAATTCGCCAAAGCGCTCAGATGTCACTCCCTGCAATACTTCTAAGACGCGGTTATTTTCTGTAACTACATGACGGGCACGACGGCGTAGTGGTTCTGGTAGTTTTTCTGTTACTTCAGCATCAATGATATCTCGTAGTGCCTTCACTCCGAGCGATCGCGCCGCTTCCTCACATTCTGCCCGGCGCTGGTTATAACCGCTACTTGCAAGTGTGCGAGGTACACCACTATCAATAACCAAAATCTCCGCTTTCTCAGGCAAAGGCATCACCCGGCGTTCTAAAGTCCGAGTATCTAAAAATAAGATATGCTCAGTATCAGCCAAGCTAGAAGCCATCTGATCCATGATGCCGCATTGCACACCAGCATAGTGAATTTCGGCTTGCTGGGCGAATTGGGCAATTTCAACATCATCAATGGGAAGGTTGAATAGTTGGCGTAATGCCCGCAGCATCGCTACTTCCAAAGCTGCGCTACTAGACAAACCCGAACCCATAGGAACCGACGATTTGACGTACACACAAAGCGGGGGTATTGTGTAGCCTGCTTTTTGCAAAACCTCAATACAGCCAAAAATATAACTGGCGAATCCAGACGGGGTATGATTGATATCTAAAATGGTCACTTGCTCGTTGAGATTTTCCGAGTAAAAGTGATGCTGGCTATCGCTACTAAAACCTAGCTGTATCGTCGTACATTGAGGAATCGCAGTTGGAAGAACGAAGCCATCGTTATAGTCGGTATGTTCGCCTAGTAAATTTACTCTTCCTGGCGCACTAGCTTTAGTTTCAGGTGGTTTACCGAATACTTGTTGAAAATCCATAATTTTTAACCAATTATGTGGGTTTAAGTCCCCCGCTTCTAACAAGCGGCAAGTTTTGTAGCGAGGTATAAATCCCCATCAAAAAACTTAATTACGAATTACGTTAGCGCAGCGTTAGCGACGCAGGAGCGTCATTACGAATTACGAATTACAAATTACGAATTGTTTTAATTGTATAAAGGTACAGGGCGTAACCTTCCTTCTACCTCAACACTAGGGAAATTTGGATCAAAAGTCAGATTTTCCAACTTTCCATCCTTGAGAATTACAAAAGTGTCTTCAACCTTTGCCCCTGCTAAACTGGGATTCCAAGCAACAGCAATACCTTCTGTCAAAGTATCAGTAGTAGTTGGATTTGCGACGATTTCTCGCGCTAAATATCCAGTGGTTCCTCCTTGGTGATGTTCGCGGATGGCATTAGGAAATCCATGCTGCTCATAAGCCTGAGCTAGCGCGTGATAAACTTTGTCGAGAGTGGTTCCGGGTTGGCACAAATTCAAAACTACAGCTTCTATTTCGCGCACATGGGAATGCAATTCGGCCCGTTCGTCTGAAAGCTTACCAAAACAAACAAATCGAGTCAGATTTGCATACAAACCGTAACCTCTAGCGCAAAACACCAGCATTGCTTGCCGTCCAATCTGTTCTCCTGTGGGTGTCGCATGACGGTATAGCGGTAAACGCCTCTCACCCGCTACCAGTGTCAGCGCTGGATGCAACCCTTTCGCCCATAATGCCTCTGCACCCGCACCCGCTAACTGATATTCTGTCCAAGTTGGCTTGGCGGCTTTGAGTACTTCTGTCATGGCAACGCTCGCTTTTTGCCCGACTTGGCGATATCGCTCTAATTCACTTGACATAATTACCCGTTTATGTGATTGCAGAGATGCGGGTAACGGCTTTTCTAAATTGGAGATGGGGCGATCACTAAGTAGTTTCCCTCCGGCAGTTGCATCACGAGCAAAAGACTCACGGGCAGCAGCATCAGCCCAAGGGTTGACATGCACCTTAAAATTAGCTGGTAGTTCTTCATCAATCAGACGCTGCGCTTCTATTTCATCGGTCAATACCCAAGCATCTTCAGTAGTTACTAATACTTCTGCTACGCCAGTTTCAGCGGTAAGCAGCACGGTGTTAGAAGCGCCAGCTGTCGCCCAAGCAAACCAGTCTGTTCCGCGCAAACGCACGCCTTGCACTTCGTTTTCACGCAAGGTTTGCCTGATTAACTCTAGTTTTTTGGAGACTTCTTCGTTCATACAAAATTAGTAACCACAGATGAATACAGACAATTATCAGATTCATCTGTGTTTATATGCGTATGTCTATGGTTTGAAAAAAACGTGGGTACGGTATTATATTGAGTTTGGCATTCAATATTTACTTAGAAGGCTGTATTCGGAATTACAAATTCACTTCACATCGATTAACCCCTCTAGGTGAACTGCGCATCGAACCAAGGTAGTTCTCAAGAATGATGTAGTCATTAGTAAATATTTGAAATTATGAAAGTGCAGGAGTTACAAAGACATGAAAAAAGCTTATGAAATCCCAAGAGACTCAAAACACAACAACAGAGAATAATCTCACCGTGGCAGAGGATACGCCTAACTATATCAATCCCAAAGAATCTGGAAAATCTGAGCCTATGACTCAGGTACAAAGTGATAATGTAATCACCAATCAAGACTTACCTGATCCACGAGTTCGCTATGGTTTTACCCTGATCATCTTGGCGGCTTTTTTATTTGTTGTCGCCATTTATTATGGAATTATTAACCCCTAAGCAATTCCCCTAATTCAGCCTCACAAGAAGTAAAAACTGTTGGTATCACAGCTTACTAAGTTCTTTGTAAACTTGAGCTTAATATTTTGTTATGTATTGACCAGAGAATCAATATTTTTATGCTACGCTTTTGCGAAATTTAAGCTCATTTTCACGAAAAGTTTGGCAACTTTTGCGGCTTTGGGACTGTATTTAAGACTACAAGTTCATTTAATAAAAATATCCTCCAATAGTTAGATGGAATTGATAGTCATTAATTAGTTTATTACTTTTATAGAAATGAATTGCATCATACCGCCTAAGGATGTAAGTCCAAGAATTAAGCCTGTTTTACCCTCAATACTCACCAGCTTTTGCTATTTAGATTAGATTAACCTCCAATTTAAGGCTGAAAGGGTGCTGATTCAATTGCAAAAAGTTGCTGGCTCACTAGAACTAGCAACTTGGGATTAGCGTTTAAGGAGATGTAATTAAATTGCATGGCCACAAAATATCCTAAATTTAACCAGGATCTCGCACAAGACCCGACTACACGTCGGATCTGGTACGCGATCGCTACGGGAAATGATTTTGAAAGCCATGATGGCATGACCGAGGAAAATCTTTACCAAAAGATTTTCGCTACTCACTTCGGTCACGTGGCAATCATTTTCCTGTGGGCATCTAGTCTATTGTTCCACGTAGCCTGGCAAGGTAACTTTGAACAGTGGATTAAAGATCCGCTGCATATCCGCCCAATCGCCCACGCGATTTGGGATCCTCATTTTGGTAAACCAGCAATAGAAGCCTTTACCCAAGGGGGCGCTCCCTATCCTGTTAACATTGCTTACTCTGGTGTCTACCACTGGTGGTACACCATTGGGATGCGGACGAACAATGATCTCTACCAGGGTTCAGTGTTCTTGTTGCTGTTAGCAGCATTGTTCTTGTTTGCTGGTTGGCTGCACTTGCAACCTAATTATCGTCCCAGCTTGGCTTGGTTCAAGAGTGCTGAACCTCGTCTGAATCACCACTTGGCAGGATTGTTTGGTGTTAGCTCTCTGGCTTGGGCCGGACACCTTGTTCACGTTGCCATTCCCGAATCTCGCGGTGTTCATGTTGGTTGGAACAATTTTCTGACTACCTTACCGCACCCAGCAGGTTTAGCACCCTTCTGGAGGGGTGATTGGGGTGTCTATGCCCAGAATCCTGAAACGCCAGGGCATGTGTTTGGCACATCTCAAGGCGCAGGAACGGCAATTCTGACTTTTTTGGGTGGTTTTCATCCCCAAACTGAATCGCTATGGCTGACCGATATGGCTCATCACCATTTAGCGATCGCAGTTATCTTTATTGTCGCCGGTCACATGTACCGGACTAACTTCGGAATTGGTCACAGCATCAAAGAGATGCTCAACGCCAGAAATTTCTTTGGCATCAAAACTGAAGGTCAATTCAACTTACCGCACCAAGGGCTGTACGACACTTACAACAACTCTCTGCACTTCCAGTTGTCCATACACCTGGCAGCGTTAGGTACTGCATTATCATTGGTGGCGCAGCACATGTATTCGATGCCTCCTTACGCCTTTATCGGTAAGGACTACACAACACAGGCGGCGCTGTACACTCATCACCAGTACATTGCTGGCTTCCTGATGATTGGTGCATTCGCCCATGCCGGCATCTTCTGGGTTCGGGATTACGACCCAGAACAGAACAAAGGTAACGTCCTGGAGCGTGTACTTCAGCACAAAGAAGCGATTATTTCTCACTTGAGTTGGGTGTCGCTATTCTTAGGCTTCCACACCCTCGGATTGTACGTCCACAACGACGTTGTAGTTGCCTTTGGCACTCCTGAAAAGCAAATTCTGATTGAACCAGTATTTGCTCAATTCATCCAATCTGCTCATGGGAAACTGTTGTATGGGATGAATACTTTATTATCTAACCCAGATAGTATCGCCTACACAGCTTGGCCCAACTACGGTAACGTCTGGCTACCAGGCTGGACAGAAGCGATCAACTCCGGCACTAACTCACTGTTCTTGACGATTGGCCCTGGTGATTTCCTAGTTCACCACGCGATCGCTTTAGGTTTGCACACCACCACATTAATTTGTGTCAAGGGCGCATTGGATGCTCGTGGTACCAAATTGATGCCTGATAAAAAGGATTTCGGCTTTACCTTCCCCTGCGATGGGCCTGGCCGGGGCGGTACTTGCCAAACTTCATCCTGGGAACAGTCTTTCTATCTTGCTATCTTCTGGATGCTGAATCTCCTTGGTTGGGTAACTTTCTATTGGCACTGGAAGCATCTAGGTGTTTGGCAAGGTAATGTCGCTCAGTTCAATGAGAACTCTACATACCTCATGGGTTGGTTCCGTGATTACCTCTGGGCTAATTCCGCTCAGTTAATTAACGGTTACAATCCCTACGGCACAAATAATTTGTCTGTCTGGGCTTGGATGTTCCTCTTTGGACACTTGGTTTGGGCAACAGGTTTCATGTTCTTGATTAGCTGGCGTGGATACTGGCAAGAGTTAATTGAAACTCTTGTCTGGGCACATGAACGCACTCCGTTGGCTAACTTAGCTCGCTGGAAAGATAAACCTGTTGCTCTGTCTATTGTCCAAGGTTGGTTGGTGGGTCTAGCTCACTTCACAGTTGGTTACATCCTTACCTATGCAGCATTTCTTATAGCTTCAACCGCCGGGAAATTCGGTTGAGGTTTTTGATAGATATCCTCTGACTTAGCCATCTCCCCCTCTATACCATTAGGTGAGAGGGGGATTTTTGTATATCAAAAGCACTTGATACTGCAAACCTGAGATCATTCTGACTATCTACTCATTTGCTGGTTGTTGAAAAAACCTAAATATTATATTGTGGCGTGGCAAGAATAAATTTATTTTAGCTGTGCCACGCCACTATGGGTATTTCAAAAATCAAATATGAGTCCTATAGTTACCATGAGCCACCGAATGCCCCTCCCTCAACGAAGTAAGGTGGGGAGGATGTCAATTCAGGTATTAGTATTTGATTTTTCACCTGGGCGTTCGGTAGCAGGAGGATACTTAACACTTTCTTCGACTCTATGGATCTCTGTGTTGGTTTGTTCTTCAGACAAGAGATCGTCGGGGTTTAATGTTTTATCAGCAGCATCATCAATTACTCCATTGGCATTGACATTGGGTTTATCAGAAGTGCCTTTATGGCTAGCATGTCCACTAGGCATAACTATTACCTCTCATTTTTATAACTAAACACTCCCAGCCTAAACTCTTTTGTTTGGAGAAATACACTATCAGAAGGCTTATAGCAGAACTATCAGAATCCAGTCTGGAGTTATATAAATTTCTCGTAAGGACTCAGGATTGCTGTGCCCCTACCAACGTATTTGTATCATTATTATTAAAGTGAAACAGTATTACAAAAAAGTTAAAAACCGTCCCCGATTAGAAAGAACGGTTAAAACAGTTTGCTGTTCAAGCAGTGGACAAACAGGAATAAATAGGTAAGTTTGTCACGCCGAAATTGGTTCTTCAATATTTACCACGACGGCTTGTAGCTCTTTCGCTTTCTCTTCTGGTAAAGCATCATTGGCAAACATCCCCGCTGCGAGTTCAGTTCCCGCTAGGTACTTCAGCCTTTCGCTTGTCCGGTATGGTGGAAAAAACTCGGCGTGTAAATGCGCTTCTGGATGGGCTAAACCGTCAGTTGGTGCTTGGAACCAAGCCATCAAGTAAGGAAACGGGCGATTCCACAAGCCGTCATACTTGAGAGTGACAGTTTTTAACGCTTTAGCAAGTCCCCAACGTTGCTGTGGGGTAAGCTCCATAAAAGTACCAACTGGTTCTTTAGGAGCAATCCAAACCTCATAGGGGTAACGAGCGCATACTGGGACAAATGCGATCGCATACTCATCTTGATAAATAATCCGTTGATTGTCTACAATCTCCTTCTGAATCAAGTCTTGCAGTAAACCCCGCTGATGTTTTTCATAATACTCCTGCTGCATGGACAGCATCCTTGCTGGAACAGGCGGTATAAAAGGATAAGCATAAATTTGCCCGTGGGGATGGTGCAAAGTCACGCCCACCTCTACACCCTTATTTTCAAAGGGCAACACATACTGAATTTGGGGATTTTCTCCCAATACGCGGGTGCGATCGCCCCACACTTCTAAAAGCAAATCAAGGTGTTTCAGTTCCAGGGAACTAAGGGAAGCTTGGGCGTTTTGAGTAAAAACCACCACTTCACACGCCCCATTAGCGGGCAATGTTTCCACAATACACTCTGGGGGGTCGTGTGCCGCTTGAGCCATTGAGGGAAAGCGGTTATCAAACACCGCCACATCATACTTACCTTGTGGTAGTTCTGTAGGGAACTCAGGTTTAGTAGTAGGTGCGAGGGGATTATACTCCGGGGGTGGCATGAAAGTCCGCCCTTGACGGTGAGAAGCGTAAGCAACCCATTCACCGCGTAAAGGATGCCAGCGCAGGTGGGGATTTGCCTGCACTGGTTCATTACTAGGGCTAGTGGCGATGATATTCTCGGCAATCGGGTATCGACTGTATAAGGTCAGTGGGCGACCATCCGGCTTTAACAGCTTGTAGGAGTACATAATCCTTGTCCTGAAAGGGTCGCAGCGCGGATCGCCTCTAGGGGAAATTTCGGCGTGCGATCGGCGTATAATAAACCGTTAGCTTCTTGGAAGGTATCTGTAAATTGGGTGTAGCAAAATCCGCTAAATAGCTCGATATCATTAATCGTTTCGAGCAGAGCAGCGTATTTTATTTCTAACTCGGAAATATTGGAGCAACGCTCATATCCCCAAGCTTTATCTGCATCGGGGGTATCAACAGGAGCATAGGCAATGCCACCAAACTCAGTCAGCATCACTGGCTGTCCCTGATGCGGAAAGTTGTCCAGAGTGAGGATGCGCCCTCCAGGACGCTTCCGGTCAAACAAATCTGATAGCTTCACTTCTGGGCCATAACGATGAGCCAATCGCTGTGCCTGGGTATCGTAGTCATGAATAGCCAGAATATCTGTATCTGTACTTTCCCAACCATCGTTACCAATCACTGGGCGGCTAGGATCGAGAGTTTTAGTTAAGTGATACATTGCCAAAACATAGTTTCGGTGAGCCGCAGTCTCAACCAGATTTGGAACTCCCCAGGATTCATTAAATGTTACCCAAGCTACTATACAGGGGTGGCTGATATCCCGCTTAATGACCTCAGTCCACTCTCGCGTTGTGCGTTCCACTGCTTTAGGTGTGAAACGATATGCACTAGGCATCTCCTCCCATACTAACAACCCCAGCACATCTGCCCAATATAAAAATCGCGGGTCTTCAATTTTCTGGTGCTTACGGACTCCGTTAAAACCCATTGCTTTGGTAAGTTCCACATCACGCCGTAATGCTCCATCGTTGGGTGCTGTCATTAGTGAATCGGGCCAGTAGCCTTGATCCAGAACTAAGCGCAAATAATAAGGACGACCATTGAGCATAAAGCGATCGCGCTGTATCCCCACAGTCCGCATTGCTGTATAGGATTTAACTTCATCCAATAGCTGATTTTTATACCAAAGTTCAATGTGGGCATCCATTAGGGTGGGTTTTTCTGGACTCCACAGCAATTCGTTGCGGTAGTCGTCGATACCTGGGTCGGAAAGGGAGATGCGGCGGCCAACCTCTCCGTTAAACACTTCATAGGTATCGTTTGCTAGCACGGTATTGCCAATGCTCAGTTTTACCTTGATTTGGATACCAGCAGGCACATCACCTGCGATCGCAGCATAACAACCAACTTCCCAGCGCTCGAAATCGGGACTCCACCGAATATGATCAATGTAAGTTCTACCCACACGCTCAATCCAGACTGTCTGCCAAATCCCACTGGTGCGAGGATACCAAATACTGTGCGGTTCCAACTGCCAATCTTGCTTTCCTCTAGGCTTGGCGAGATCACAAGGATCATCTTGGGCCCAGACTGTTACTTTGGTTATGCCACTGTCATTCAAAGCTGCGGTAATATCCAGCGTGAAAGCAGTATGTCCCCCTTCATGTTCTGCTATGTATTGACCATTGACCCACACACGGGCGCGATAGTCCACAGCCCCAAAGTGCAGTAGTAATCTACCATCACCTTCAGGCGTTTCAAATTCCCGCTCATACCAGCAGTTTGTATGAAAACCTGTGTCACCAATACCACTTTTGGTAGATTCGGGAGCAAAGGGAACTTGTATATCATGTGTCCAATCAGAGATATCGCCTGGTTGAATGCATCGCCCTTCATCGTCAAATGCGAACTTCCACAGCCCGTTTAAATTTAGCCAGTGCGATCGCTGTAACTGTGGACGTGGATACCCAGCTACCGGGAGGCTACAAATCCTTTGGTTATCCGTATTGGAGGGTAATTCAACTTTATGATTTTGTATATCCAACAATTTCATTAAAACCTCTTTATGTAACTGCAATAGAACAAATTTTTTTGTGCCTTCGGTTTAGACTAAACTAGGCGTGTTTTGAGACATTTTAGGAGTTTTTTTCTCCTTCCTCTGTAAGCAATATAACTTTATACCTGTACTTACATTGCACTATTTATCGCTTAATAGTAAACATAAAATACATCAACTGCCCGACTATTGGGGCCATAAAATTCGGTTTAGACTGTTGACTCGTGACATTATGGCATACATATAGTGAATATTTGCCAAGTCGGCAGGAAAAAATTAGGTAAGCTGTTCCACATTTAAATTGCATATACTGGGCAGGCAAGATGCCTACGCCACAAGAGTTATGTTGAATTCGGTTATGGAAATTAACTGGATTGCCCTATAACCCTTGGAAGTTTTTTTTAACTAGTTCTGCTGGTTTAAGTCAATATCAACTAATAAACGGCAAATTTTGTAACAGGGTCTAAGAGTACAAAATCCACATCGAAGGAAACCTCTGCCCCGGTTTGGCACTAAATTTCCGTTACAAGATTTACTTACGAATTATTTTAATTCCTAGATCACAGAGTTATAGCTAATTTTCAGCAGCCGTGGTATGACTGTCCGGCGAAAACTCCTATCTTGGTGGCAAAGGCAACACTCTTAGCTTTCAGTAGTTTTATCACCTCTTACTACATTTATAGTATCACAGTTTGGGCAGTGAACTGGCTTAAGAACCATTGCTGTATTTCTGATTCAGCACCTTACCTCACAACCGGAAAACCCTAGAAACTAATCAACAGGTTTGCGCTATCAACTACAAAATAAAGCCGTATCTGCAAAGAGATTCCGATAACCTAAGTCTACAAAAACTGACAAGCCAATTCCAGAAATGGTGCGCTATTATCGACGAACAATTGCAAAAAGCTACAGTTGAGAGTCCAATTTATATTCGACTCTAAACCATGAATTGGCGAGGATAAGAAAATGGTTCAAAGTATAGGCGGCGTAGCTAAGTATACAGCTACCGACCTAAACCGATTTGCCGAAGAACTGAATCGAGATGGCATTTGTGTGATTCCCGGCCTTTTTGATAAAAAATTAATTGGCGAGTGGGCAAAAGCTTTTGAAAATTTATTTCGAGAGCGCCAAAATCAACCAGGTGGGCTGGCTCCTCGTGAAATTGCCCGCTACTATTTAACGTTGCCTTGGGTTTCCCCCTTTGCCAACGTGGAAGTTTTCGCCAATCCAGTGATTATGGGTGTTCTTGAGCGAGTATTTTTTCAGGAATATGTGATGGTTCAGTTGGGAGTTGATCTCCCAGTCCAAGGTTCCGATTATCAAGAAATTCACCGGGACTATCGCCCTTTGTTTTCCGACCAAATAGTAACGCCACTCTACGCCCTTGCGGTTAACTTCCCACTTGTGAAAGTAACAGCAGAAAACGGGCCATTCCAGATGGCGCGTGGTACGCATATCTTGCCGCGTGAAGAGGGACTAAGGAAAATTGCCACTGATGAAATACCAATGGAATCTTTCTATATGGAGCCAGGGGATGCGATGATTCGGACACCGTTGGCGCTGCACCGGGGTTCACCAAATAGAACTAACCAGCCAAGACCAATGGTAGTTATGGGCTATGCTATGCATTGGTTGCACACGCCGAAGGTAGATTTGACTCTCCAACGAGACTATTATGAGAGCCTACCAGAGAAGTTAAGGCAGATGATTCGGTGTCAGGTGGTGGAACAGTTGCCAAAGGAGAAGATTGAAACTTACGTGAATTTCAAGTATTAATCAGCTATTCCACATTTACAGCTATTTTCAGGTAAATAGACCACGCCCTACGGGCACAGCATTGCTGTGCCCCTACGACACATATGGTTTTTCAAATCATCTATATTTGGTCTTTCTTGTCAATGCGTAAATCTTAGAGTTTTCGTATTTTTGTCGAGGAGTTTGGAATCATTCATACTCAAACAGGACTTCCGCAAAAACCCTCTACAACTCTTATTACTTGGCGCACTTGGCGTACTTGGCGGTTCGTTTTTTCATGATTTTGCGTAAGTCCTATCAAATTCAGTAATGCCAGAAAATTCAAGAGCGCAAACCCGCATAAAGATAGTTGTTTTTACGATCGCACTTCCTGAAAAATTGAGTTAACACGCTATAGCGATCACCGAGATGTTAAGTTATACCAATCCAGTCTACAAAGGCTATTTTGCCGATCCTTTTGTTTGGGAATTTGAAGATGTATACTATGCGATCGGCACTGGTGCAGCCGAAGCGGAAGGAATGGTAGACGAAATAGCGGATTCTACTAACAAACTATGTGTCTTTCCTCTATTACGCTCCTTTGATTTCCTAAATTGGGATTTTGTTGGTAACGCACTGCTACGGCCAGACCCCTCCCTTGGCGATAATTTTTGGGCCCCCGAAGTTGCTTATGATAGCGGCAAGTTCTACCTCTACTACTCTGTAGGACACGAGGACAAGAATCATCAGTTGCGCGTTGCCACCAGCGATACTCCCTTAGGCCCCTATAAAGATGTTGGTGAGCCGCTTTTAGACCCGAAGTCTTGCTCCTTCGCCATCGACCCCCACCCATTCCGCGATGACGATGGGCAATGGTATCTATTTTTCGCTCGTGATTTTTTAGACACTGAGGGCGGCGTGCGTGCTGGTACTGCCCTCTTTGTAGACCGACTCCAAGATATGACGAAACTCTGCGGTATTGGGAAAGTCGTCTTGCGGGCGCGTTCGGATTGGCAACGATTTTTAGCGAACCGATTGATGTATGGTGAACTTTTTGATTGGCATACCTTAGAAGGCCCCTGTGTCCGTAAACATGAAGGTCGATATTATTGCTTTTATAGTGGTGGGCGCTGGGAAACTGAAGACTACGGTGTAGATTATGGAGTAGCTGATAGTGTGATGGGGCCTTACTCTGATTTCGGTAACGAAATGGGGCCACGCGTGCTGCGATCGCTTCCTGATCGTGTCAAAGGACCTGGACACAACTCAATCGTTGTTGGCCCCGATGGTCAAACTGAGTACATTGTCTACCATGCCTGGGCAGCGAACATGGATGCGCGGCGGATGTGCTTGGATAAACTCATTTGGACACCAGATGGGCCATGTTGCGAAGGCCCTACCTGGACACCACAAGCGATCGCCTGCAAATCAATTTGATTTCTTTAATACCAATTCACGAAAACCCTGATTAATAAGCTTGCAGCGATCGCCCTGTAGCTGAGACAGTCGCGCCAGCGCTGCTTGAAATTTTGGTGCAGGAGCGGTGGGAGGAGTTATATCATGTCCGGTAAAAGACTTATCATTAAGACCGCAGGGGGCAGGGAGCAGGGGGCAGGGGGAAAGAGAGTTTTAAGATTTTTGCATAGATGCCCTGAATAATAACTAATTAAGCGGACATGATATTACACCCAATCGTGAACCATATTGATTAGGGAATAAATCTAGTTAAAGCCTTGACTCAAGTGCTTTGATTTCAGAATTATATTGATAATTTTTTGGCTAGATATCATCAGATATTTATAAACAGTAACTATAAAAAACCTGTAGTAAATACTTTAAAAAATTCAGTTCTTTATTATACATTTTTATAATTATATTAAAAACAATTTATCAATGTAACGTAAAAATCAACCTTTTTGCGTATATCTAATTATAGATTGAGCTAAATTTGGCATTTAATCCAGTGTTATTAACCTTACTATTTTAATACTTAAGAATAGTGCAGTAATTTTTGATAACTATATTTAGATAGATGAATATTGAATTAAAAAAAGCAAATATTATTATTAATTACTAAGAGAAAGATAACTTGTTAGTCTCACATTCTGCAAGTTGAGTTAATTATCTATGTCAAGCAATAAAGTGCAAGTACAAAACAACGGTGTCAATCATATTGTGTCACCAACGCTAAATGAAGCAAAATCATCAGAGGCAGCTAAATCGCAATCGTTAACTACATCATCAGTCAATTTATCCTCATTCAACAAAAACTCTCGGACAAAAAAAGCTTTTACCGATACACCCGACATAGTTTGCTTATCTCATTTGCGTTGGAATTTTGTCTATCAAAGACCGCAACATCTTCTCAGCCGTTGTGCTGAAAAAAAGCGAGTGTTCTTTATTGAAGAGCCAATTTTTAGCCCGGAACCATTGGGGCGATTGGACGTTAGTGAAGACAAAAGTGGAGTGGTAGTTGTTGTTCCATATTTACCAGAAGGTCTAAGTGAAGAAGCCGTAAACGCAGATATAAAAGTGCTGCTCAATAGTTTATTTGCAGAACATAACATCTGCAAGTACATTTGTTGGTATTACACACCAATGGCGATCGCATGGGCAAGCCACTTAGAACCTGAAGCTGTTATCTACGATTGCATGGACGAATTGTCTGCTTTTAAAGGAGCATCACCTACTTTAAAGAACTACGAAGCAGAACTATTTCGTCGGGCAAACCTAGTATTTACAGGAGGGCAAAGCCTTTACGAAAGCAAGGTAAATCAGCACCCAAACGTCTATGCATTTCCTAGTAGCGTAGATGTAGCTCACTTTGGACAAGGAAGAACCCTTAAGGAAGAACCAGCAGATCAAGCAAATATTCCTCATCCCCGCCTTGGCTTCTTTGGTGTAATTGATGAGCGGATGGATATTGAATTACTCGCTGGGATTGCCGAGGCTCGTCCTGATTGGCATTTAGTGATAATTGGGCCAGTTGTGAAAATTGACCCAGCAACTTTGCCACAGCATGAAAATATTCATTATCTCGGTGGTAAAGACTATAAAGACTTACCTGCATATCTGGCGGGTTGGGACTTAGCAATGTTGCCTTTTGCGCGAAACGAGTCAACACGTTTTATTAGCCCGACTAAGACACCAGAGTATTTAGCCGCAGGTAAACCTGTAGTCTCAACCTCGATTCGAGATGTGGTGCGCCCTTATGGAGACTTGAAGCTGGTACGAATTGCAGACACGGCTGAAGAGTTCGTCGCCGCCGTAGAACAGGCATTGCAAGAAGATACCCCAGCATCAGGATGGTTGAGTCGGGTAGATGCTTTCTTAGAGCAGATTTCTTGGGATCGGACTTGGGGATCGATGATGCAGTTGATAGATTCTGCGTTGGCGCAGCCGCTCTTTAAGAGCTTCGCAACCACACCAGATACCACAACTAATGGTAAAAATGGGAAATCTCCTATCTCAACAGATATCCCAGAAGCACCAAGCATCATTACCAGAGATTTTATATTTGATTACTTAGTTGTTGGTGCAGGTTTCTCTGGTAGCGTTATCGCTGAACGCTTGGCGAGACATTCGGGTAAAAAAGTATTAGTTGTAGACAAGCGCAACCACATCGGCGGCAATGCTTACGACCATTACGACGACCACGGTATTCTTGTACATAAATACGGCCCCCATATTTTTCACACCAACTCCCGCGAAGTATTTGACTACCTCTCACAGTTCACTCCCTGGCGTTCTTACGAGCATCACGTTCTAGCCAGCGTAGATGGGCAACTCGTTCCTATTCCCATTAACCTTGATACCATCAACAAACTCTATGGAATGAACCTCAATTCATTCCAGGCGGAAGAGTTTTTTGAGTCGGTTGCAGAACCTAGAGAACACATCCGTACCTCTGAAGATGTAGTAATTAGTAAAGTTGGTCAGGTACTTTACGAAAAGTTCTTCAAAAACTACACTCGCAAACAATGGGGACTCGATCCTTCAGAACTGGACAAAACAGTAATTGCCCGAATTCCCACCCGTACCAACCGCGACAGCCGATATTTCACAGATAGTTATCAGGCAATGCCACTGCACGGCTTTACCCGGATGTTTGAGAATATGCTAAATCACCCAAACATCAAGGTAATGCTCAACACTGATTACCGCGAAATCGAGAAGGCCATACCTTGCCGCGAGATGGTTTACACTGGCCCAGTGGATGAGTTTTTTGATTGTCGTTACGGCAAACTACCCTATCGTTCACTAGATTTCAAGCATGAGACGCATCACACCCCTGTGTTTCAGTCAGCGCCAGTGATTAACTATCCCAACGAACAACTGTATACTCGGATTACCGAATTTAAGTACCTGACTGGACAGGAACACTCTAAAACTAGTATTGTTTACGAGTTTCCCAAGGCAGAGGGCGACCCTTATTATCCCGTACCGCGTCCTGAAAATCAGGAAATTTACAAACAATACAGAGCTTTGGCTGAGTCAACATCAGGTGTACATTTTGTGGGGCGGCTAGCTACATACAAGTATCTCAACATGGATCATTGTGTGGCACAGGCTTTGGCAACATACAAACAAATAGCGGTTAAGGCTTAAGTTTGTTGATGTTGATCATGGGCAGTACCTGCCCAGCCGACAATTTTTTAAAGACGCGATTAATCGCATCTGTACAGAAGTCAGTTTGGGAATTCTATCTGTCTGGCAGATGAATAAGTGGATTTAAAATCCTCACTAAATCATAGATTTGGTGGTTAATAGGAAAGCGTCGGGTCTTCCTTCTTCCACTAATTGATTCTGAGTACTGTATTCTTCTTTGTGCATTTTTTGTTATATGGCGGTTCCCATTCAGATGCGGTACATTTCACGAGGTGTAGGGGCACGGCAGTGCCGTGCCCCTACGGGTGTACCTCACGTAAACGAGAACCGCTATATCTGCGCTAACAGAACGCGGAAATTCAAAGGAATAAAAGCTTTAGTTGTGTAAATTATGTCTTTTGTCTTTAACTCAAGTAAAGACGCAATGAATAACGTCTTGAGAGAGAATAATTCACAACTCCCCTTGGAAGTGTGGGCTGGTGTAGAGTGTACAGTTAATCGCGTGGGTGAAGAGTATTTTGACCAGTTGGAACGCAACGGTCATGCAACCCGCCTGGATGACTTAGATTTGTTTGCAGAACTAGGGATAAAAGCTATCCGCTACCCTGTGCTGTGGGAGAGGATAGCACCTGATGGGTTAGAAAATGCTGATTGGTCATGGGCAGATGAGCGACTGGGGCGCTTGCGCGAACTCGGCATTCGTCCGATTGTGGGATTAGTGCATCATGGCAGTGGCCCACGCGATACAAGTTTGGTAGACCCAGAATTTCCAGAAAAACTAGCGGTGTTTGCCCGTGCGGTAGCCGAACGCTATCCTTGGATAACCTATTACACTCCCATAAATGAACCACTGACAACGGCGCGATTCAGTGGAATGTACGGTCATTGGTATCCTCACGGACGGGATGATTTAACTTTCGCCCGTGCTTTGTTGGGAGAGTGTCGAGCGATCGCGCTTTCGATGCAAGCAATCCGGGAAGTCACTCCCAGCGCCCAACTAGTGCAAACCGAGGATTTGGGTAAGACTTACAGCACACCTAAACTAGAATATCAAGCAGAATTTGAGAACGAGCGCCGTTGGTTGAGCTTTGATTTATTGTGCGGTCGAATCAACCGAACTCATCCCATGTGGCGTTACTTGTGCGACTGTGGTATCAGTGAGGTTGAACTTGAGGGATTTTTGCAAAATACCTGTCCCCCTAACATCATCGGCATTAACCATTATTTAACCAGCGAACGCTTTTTGGATGAACACACAGAAAACTATCCAGCTTGGACGCATGGTGGTAATGGACGAGATAAGTATGCGGATGTAGAGGCGGTGAGAGTTTGTGCTGAGGGTTTGGCAGGCCCGCATACATTGCTACTAGAGGCATGGGAACGCTATCACCTGCCCCTTGCTGTCACCGAAGCTCATATCAGCTGCACCCGTGAGGAGCAGCTACGCTGGTTTTATGAGGTATGGAATGCGGCGCAAGAATTACAAGCTGAGGGTGTGGATATCCGCGCTGTCACTGCTTGGGCACTCCTTGGCAGCTACGATTGGAATAGTTTAGTCACAAAAGCTCACGGCTACTACGAGCCAGGGGTATTTGATTTGCGTTCGCCACATCCTCGACCAACAGCGATCGCTAAAATGGTGCAAAATCTAGCAAATGGGCATCAACTAAATCACCCGCTACTTGAGTCCCCAGGCTGGTGGCATCGCCAAGAGCGCCTGTTATACCCGGCACTAAGTTGCACTGGGGAAATAGGGAGAGCCAGGAAAATTCAAGCAACATCCCCATCAGATCCTTTGGCGATCGTTGGTGCCAGAGGAACTCTCGGAAAAGCTTTTGCTCGGTTGTGCGAAGTGCGCGGAATTTCATATCACCTGCTAACACGTCAAGAGATGGATATTACCGATCCTGACTCCGTGGATGCGGTGCTTGCGCAGTTGAAACCGTGGGCGGTTGTGAATGCTGCCGGATATGTGCGGGTGGACGATGCTGAACGTGAACCCCATGTTTGCCTGCAAGTCAACGCCGAAGGCCCAGCGATTCTAGCTGCTGCTTGCGCTCAACATAACGTACCGTTATTAACTTTCTCGTCAGATTTGGTATTTGACGGTGCTGTGTCTAATCCTTATGTCGAAACTGATACTGTTGCCCCCCTTAATGTATATGGATGCAGCAAAGTTTTGGCAGAAAAGCTGGTATTGCAGGCTTATCCCGCATCGCTGGTGATTCGCACTAGTGCATTTTTTGGCCCGTGGGATGATTACAACTTTGTCACGATCGCTCTGCGTCAGCTTAGTGCTGGTAATAGTTTCGTTGCCGCTGAGGATGGAATTGTTTCACCTACCTATGTACCAGATTTGGTTCATGCTAGCCTAGATTTATTAATTGATGGGGAGTGTGGGCTGTGGCATTTGGCGAATAAGAGTGCGATCGCCTGGGCTGATTTAGCACGGTTAGCGGCTAAACAAGCTGGAGTTAGTGTCAGCAATCTCATTTGTTTGCCTACAGAACAACTTGGTTTCACTGCTCTCCGCCCAACTTACAGCGTTCTTGGTAGCAGCCGAGGTGAATTAATGCCGTCCCTTGACAGTGCAATTTCTCGCTACTTGGAAGAAAGAATTTAGTAGCTTATGTCATTAATGGTTTGTAGTGAGGACTTTAGTGCTTCTTTGAAAACTAAAGTCCTCACTACAACCATCTATGTCTCGCAAAAAATCCAATGAAGCACTGGTAAATAGTAACTTAATCTCTCTTTACCCCCAATCCCCAATTATGTCAACCATTTTAGTAACAGGAGGAGCCGGATATATTGGCTCCCATGCAGTATTAGCTTTAAAAAATGCAGGTTATGAAGTAATTGTTCTCGATAACCTGTCGAACGGGCACCGTGAACTTGTAGAAGAAGTTTTACAGGTAAAGTTGATCGTTGGCGACATGAGCGATCGCGCCCTGCTTGATAACATCTTCTCAACTCACAATATAGCGGCAGTAATGCATTTTGCTGCTTATATTGCTGTGGGTGAATCTGTCACCGACCCAGCTAAATATTACCAAAATAATGTTGCAGGCACTCTCACACTTTTAGAGGCAATGCTTGCTGCGTCAGTGAACAAATTTATCTTTTCTTCTACCTGCGCTCTTTATGGTGTACCAAAGTTTGTTCCCCTTACCGAAGAACATCCGCAAGATCCCATTAGTCCCTACGCTACTAGCAAGTGGATGGTAGAAAGAATTTTATCTGATTTTGATACAGCCTATAATTTAAAGTCTGTACGTTTCCGTTACTTTAACGCTGCCGGTGCTGACCCCGATGGATTTCTAGGTGAAGACCATGAACCTGAAACTCACCTCATACCATTGGTACTACTAGCTGCTTTGGGTAAACGCAAATCTATTTTTATTTTCGGCACTGATTACCCTACCCCAGATGGTACTTGCATCCGGGATTATATTCATGTGACTGATTTGGCGCAAGCTCATATTTTGGGTTTGGAATATCTGCTTAAAGATGGAGAAAGCGAAGTCTTTAATCTGGGAAATGGCAGTGGTTTTTCCGTCAGAGAAGTGATAGAAACTACTAAGAAAGTAACAGGCAAAGAAATCAAAATTGAAGAACGCGATCGCAGACCAGGTGACCCCCCTATTTTAGTTGGCAGTAGCGACAAAGCAACTAAAGTTTTGGGTTGGCATCCCCAGTATCCAAAGGTGAACGAAATCCTCACCCATGCTTGGCAATGGCATCAGCGACGACATAGATAGAGACACTGAAGGGCATGGCAATGCCTTACAGCGCTTGCATAATGCCCTCTCTTTTTGTTAGCAGAATAAAATTCAGCTTTATTTTAAAAGAGTTTTTGCTTTGGGACTGGCTGGGTTAGCTGTCCGATCAGGGGCACACAGCACCATAGTTAGGGACTTCCAAATAAAAAAATATACCATCGCTATAGGGGCAGGGAGCAGGGAGCAGGGAGAGGGATAGTCGTAGTGAAGTCCAGAAATTGGATAATTTAATTTCTGGAAGTCCCTTAACTACCCTTTAATTCAGTAGCTTCTCTCTGTAACTTCAATTGAGATGCAATCAGGGGAACTTTGGGCGCGAGAAAAAATCCAATTAAACTAGCAAAAAGGATTGGTGTAAAAGGACTTAAGTTAGCCAGTTTTGACAGTAGCAAAGTCGTACTGATAGGTGTGCGCGTTACGGCTGCATTGACAGCCGCCATTGTACAAATCATCGCCAGGGCAGGATTAAGCCCCGGAATTAAGACTGCTACTGCTTTACCAATACAAGCACCAGTGAAAAACAGGGGGATAATGAATCCACCCCGCCACCCACCAGTTACCGTAAGACTAATGGCAGCCATTTTACCAAAAGCAAGAGTTAAGAGAAAAACAGCACCAAAGCTAGTAGTGAGAACTGACTCTAATTCTTCATGTCCAAAATAATGGGTTAGGGGTAATAAAACTGCTAAAGTACCAAGCCCAAATCCTGCTAATGTTGTACGTACATAAATGGGGCCGGAAATTCGAGCAAACAAGTAATCACAGCCCCGAAAAATGCCCATAAAAATCCATCCCGCCACCGCCCCAATGATTCCGAATATGATAGCGATCGCAAAATCATCAATCTTGTCTAGGTGGTACTGAGGAAAATGCCAAGTGGGTGCAATTCCCAAATGTGTAATTGCTGCAAATACCAGATAACTAGCGCAACTTGAAACAATGGCTGGCATCAAGGCTTGGTAGTATTCCACAATATGCTCATGGTGTAAAATCTCCAGGGCGAACATTGCACCGCCAAGAGGTGCGCCAAACAAGGCAGTGAAGCCAGCCGCCATCGCCGCTAAACTGATAGTTCTGAGGTCTTCACCTTGGAGGTTTAGGCGATCGGCAACCCAAGTACCAAAAGAACCTGTTACTTGTACTAGCGGTGCTTCTGGGCCAGCACTACCGCCTGCCGATATGCTGATTAGAGAAGCAAGAATCATTGAGGGATTTTTGCGAGCATCTAAGCGTCCGCCGCGAAAATGGATATTATCAACAATCACGGCAATTTCACCGGGATTTCCCAGGAAATGAATCACCAGCCCGATAACTAAACCCGCTAGTGGCATCACTATCAGGAGGCTAAAACCTTCAAATCGTTGCAGATGGTGAGTTAAAAGTTCTAAAACATTCCAGTACAACGCAGCAAATAGACCACCAGCAGTGCCCACAGCTACCCAGAGGATTACCCACTGCGAAATCAATCATCAAGGGATTACGTTTTACCTGTCCAAAAAGTTGAGCAAATGTCCAGCGTTGAGTTTGATTGGTAGCGGTAGGCTTTTTTGGTAACACTGCTTATTTCCTATTTGTGAAACGAAGAATATGGAATATTACGTTTTTTATCGTAAAGGCTATTTAGTTCACTGAATCATCTTTGCTCTATAAAGCAATACAGTTCAGTTAAGCAATTTTTATTTTTTCCTTCTCTCTGCGTTCTCTGCGCCTCTGCGGTAGCCTATGGCTTGCCGCTTTGTGCCACACGGTGGAACTTACACGTTTACAGTTTCATGGTTGATACTTCATGGGACTATAAATAATTTTATAAAAGCTTCCTTTTGAGGGAATGATCTAGCTAAGTTGCTTATTTCTCTTGGGAGATTAAATCACAATTAAAAAAGACCAAAATAACAATATACATAGCTGAAAACTAAACTGTAAATTGTTAGTTTTATGCAAAAGATTTATGGCAATGTTCAGGGCATCAGAGCTAGTCAGGTCAAGCAACTGCAACAGCTTTATGAGCAAAATCAGCCAGCAGATAGATTAATTACGCCAGAATTTGCCCACGCCTTAGCTGCAATCAGTCAACAAATTCATCACCCGATTTGTTGTTATATCAATCGGCGTGGGCAAGTCATCCGAATTGCTGTAGGAACACCAAATCAAACTCAAATTCTGCCTGAAGAATTACCCCGTCGCAGTGCAGAACGCTTGAGCGGAATTCGTTGTGTTGCTACTCAATTTAAATCAGCAGCCCCTGATGAAACAGCGTTGATTGCAATGATCCGTCAGCGTTTAGATGCTCTTGTAGTGTTAACCGTTATTGATAGCCAAGTAAAAGAGGCTTTCCTAACTTACCTTTTCCCTGATCCAGAAAGTCCTTGGGTAATTTCACCTCCTTTAAGTTTGGATGACCTAACCGAACAAGAATTTGATGTCTTAGTTCAAGAATGGGAGACAGAAATTACAGAAGCAGGGCATGGAATATTCCTATCTCAAGAGATTGTCTCTGACCAAGACAGGGTGCTGCTGGTAGGAGTGCAGACAGAAGATGTTTCTGTCCAACGATTTGAAGATGGACTTGCAGAACTAGTGCGTTTGGTTGAAAGTGCTGGAGGTATTGTACTCGATACAATGCGGCAAAAGCGCGAGCGTCCCCATCCCCAAACAGTGGTCGGTAAGGGAAAAATTGAAGAAATCACCCTTTTGGCTCAAAAACTAAGAGCTAATCTCATCGTTTTTGACCGAGATATTTCTGCATCTCAAGCCCGCAACTTAGAACAAGAGATTGGCATCCGAGTTGTAGACCGCACAGAAGTAATTCTAGATATTTTCGCTCAACGCGCTCGCACTCAAGAAGGTAAATTACAAGTAGAACTGGCGCAACTCGAATATATGTTACCTCGGCTGCGCGGTCGTGGTCAGGAAATGTCTCGATTAGGTGCGGGGATTGGTACGCGAGGCCCTGGTGAAACAAAACTGGAGACGGAACGGCGAACAATTCAGCGGCGAATTGGTCAACTACAGGAAGAAGTAAACCAATTACAAGCACATCGCGCCCGCATTAGACAACAACGACAACAGCAAGAAATTCCGGTTCTGGCATTAGTTGGCTATACCAATGCTGGTAAATCTACTTTATTAAATGTGTTAACTAATGCAGAAGTTTACACCGCAGACCAACTATTTGCTACCCTCGACCCAACAACCCGCAAGGTAGTAATTACAGAACCAGAAACACAACAACGCAGGTCGATTCTGCTCACAGATACTGTAGGGTTTATTCACGAACTCCCGCCACCACTGGTGGATGCGTTTCGCGCCACATTGGAGGAAGTAGTTGAGGCTGATGCCATGATTCATGTTGTGGATTTGTCCCATCCAGCTTGGGAAAGTCATATTGCAAGTGTGCTGGAAATACTCCAAGAAATGCCTGAGATTCCAGAAAAAAGTTTGATTGCTTTTAACAAGGTTGACCAAGTAGATAGCGAAACCTTGGCTAGAGTTCAACAAGATTATCCCGAAGCTGTGTTTATATCAGCAACCCAGCGCTTGGGTTTAGAGACTTTAAAAATGCGATCGCTGCAACTAATTGATGAACCAATGAAGGCGATCGCAGTCCCACAAAATTCATACTAACTAGAAGGAATTATATGATACCGACTATCATTGTTCACGGTGGAGCAAAAACCATCACAGACGACAAAGTTGCAGCCAACAATGCAGGCTGTACAGCAGCAGCAGAAGCTGGTTGGGCAGTGCTAATCAGTGGAGGTACAGCCGCAGAAGCTGTGGAAGCAGCTACCCGTGTTTTGGAAGCTGACCCGACATTTAACGCTGGTCTTGGTGCAACTCTCAACAGCGACGGAGAAGTGGAGTTAGATGCGGCGATTATGGAAGGCTCATTAAGTTGGGGAGCGATCGCAGCAGTTCAGGGCATACGTCATCCAATCTCAGTTGCACGAAAAATTATGGATGAAAAACCCAGGCTGCTAGTAGCACGGGGTGCAGAACGCTTCGCCATAGATTGTGGTGCCGAAATGTGTAAAAAAGAAGACTTAATAGCTGAGGAGCAATGGCAGCAGTGGAAGGAAGATCAGGAAGTTATTGATCGCCCCAACACCATAGGTTGTGTAGCTTTGGACTCTAGCGGCATTTTAGCTGCTGGCACTTCAACTGGCGGCACTACAAAGCAGCAACAAGGTCGCGTCGGTGACACTGCGATCGTTGGCAGTGGCTTGTACGCTGATAATAAATTCGGCGGTTGCTCAACAACAGGTGATGGCGAGTCGATTATTCCCGTGGTTTTGGCTAAAACTGCGATCGATTTCTTAACTGGAGATAGACACCCAGACGAAGCTGCACAGATGGCAATTGACGCTTTGGCTTCTAAGGTTAAAGGTGAAGCTGGGTGCATCCTTATAGATCGTCAAGGACGGGTTGGCTGGGCATATAACTCATCACACATGGCTTGTGCTTATATGACCGCAGGACAAGACAAGGTGGCTGCTTTTACCAAGAAATAACTCATACCAATTCGTAATTAATGGAGACAAATTACATCTGAGTTTTCAAGCTTAAATAAATAGCTTTGTTTTTTTAAGTTGGTGTTACTTGGAAATCCAGGATACTTGTTTTCTATAAACAACCGCATCCATAAAGGGATGCGGTTTCTCGGAGGAGTAGATGAATTCAAAATACGACTTTCATTATTTTCAAGGGAGTACTCTTTCTGATCTTTTTGCTCAAGACATTACAGATACATCTTATGGGTTTATTTTAAATTACCCTGCAACTGCCAGTTGGGCTGCTTATCCCAATCGTAAAAAATATTTTATTCAAGATGGCAGTAGTGAAGCCACCAAAACCTCCTTTGATAAGATTTGTCAGAAGGAACCTTGGAAAAATCTGGCTGTATTAGGCGATCGCATTTCAGGAATTGTGATTATTCCGCCCCCAAAGTCGCTGCTTGACTACTGGCAAGAGCATTTCGGATTTAAGCACTCCAATATTGAGATGATGGATTGCTCAACTTATTTGGATGACCTCAGCCACAGCGATGGCTGCCCTAACGCCTTTAGCGATCGCTTTGACAAACTCATCACTCTATTTCCCTTTGATCATCTAAAACCTGAAAAACACGCTGTTGCTCCCGATACTCATTACCGCTTACTCAGCAAAGTAACCCTAGCCGAACTAGGGGTGCAATGTCCGAAATACAAGAGCTACAATCTGCACCAAACCAATCTCGAAGACATTCAGTTACCAGAATTCCCCTATTTAATTAAAACCTCGCACGGACTCTCAGGAGAAGGTACTTATATCATCAAAAGCCTCAGCGATCTCAACTACTGCCTTGAAGAAATCAAGAAATATCTTGATATTAAGTTGCTCGATACGATTATTGTCTCGGAGTTCGTCAAGAATGAAGTACAGAATTACTGCGTGCAGTTCTATGTAAACAAGGCTGGAGAGATAACCCTCATCGGTACTACTGGCCAACTCGTAACTCCAGAAGGCAACTATTTAGGCGGACTAATTGACTACCGCAACACTGACATGAGCAAGTTCTTTGAGATGATTGCCAACCTTGGTCAGTATGCTCACAAACAAGGTTATTTCGGCGTGATTGGCTTTGATGTACTGGAAGACCAAGACGGACAATTTTATGCGATCGATGCTAATTTCCGAGTCAATGGATCGACTCCGTTGTGCTTGCAGCGTAATACCCTATTAGGACTAGGAAAAGGAGTAGCTAAATATTCCAGCGACTACCGCATGGAAGGAACGCTAGATTCAATTTTAGTGACCTTAAAACCAGAACTAGATTGCAAGGACTTGATCATCCTGTCAGCTTTAGAGAAAGCCAAATACGGAAAAATCTCCACTGAAATTTATGCGATCGTTACTGGAGAAACCATCCAGGAAATGCAGCATATTGAGCAGAAATTACAGAATAAGGGATTACAATGGCTCCCTTAAACAGCACTACTGTTGATCTTTGGCGTTAACAAGTCTTATTTATCGTAAAAGCTGCTGTTCTTTGCTGAAGTTATAAATTGATTAACTTCGTTTTATAAAATTGAGGAAAAAATACGTGAGGTACACCCGTAGGGGCGCAAGGACTTGCGCCCCTAAGATGGGATATTTTTTTAACTGGAAGTCCCTAAGGAATTTATAGGAAATCCAGATCGCAAGCAATCTCTCAAATCTCTGCCTAAACTGGTTTTGACGTTAAGTTGATACCAATGACAGATGTTGCGTCCCTATGATGGTTTGTATTCTACTTAGTTAAAAACATGTAAGATTACACAAATGCGATATTTAAATGTGATCGCTAGCTAAACTAATCAAACTGCGTAAACGCCCATTCTGAGAAAATCGCTTTGCTAGGATTTGTTGATAAACCGACTCATAGCCATCAGTCATGTGCTCAATGCTAAAAAGATTTTCGACATGCTGGCGACAGGCATAGCGGTCTAACTCTACTACCCGATCAACGGCACTGATGCACTCTTGAATATCATTGCAGAGGAAACCTGTTTTGCCGTGGGAAATTACCTCTTCAGTAGACCCCAATTTCATCGCAATCACGGGCGTACCCGAAGCCATTGACTCTACCATCACCAACCCAAAGGGTTCTCGCCAAGTGATGGGGAACAGAGTTGCTACTGCACCTCCCATCAGAGCATTTTTTTGAGCATGGTTGGCTTCACCTAGATACTCAATTTGCTTCCCATCAATCAGTGGTTTGATTTCTTTCTCAAAGTATTCCACATCAACGACATCAACCTTACCTGCCATTTTCAAGTGCCAACCAGTAAGTTTTGCAATTTCTATTGCTAAGTGCGCTCCCTTCTCAGGAGATATCCGACCCAAAAATGCTAGGTAGGGCGGATCTTCTGGTTGAGAGTGAAACTGATAACTGCTGATATCAATTCCGTTGTAGACCGTTGCTATACAGTTCAACCCTAGCCTTGGTTCTCGTTGTGCATCGGAAATACTGACGTAGGGTTCTTTTTTCCCAAAACTAAACATCTTTTCGTTGTCAGGGGTAAAAATACCGTGCAATGTGTGAACCGTAGGGGTTGTGACGAGATTTGCGTAGGCCAGTGCCCCATACCCTACATGGGAGTGAATAATATCAAATTCTTCTGCACGTTCATACACCGAAGCCAGATTCAGCATTTCGTAAATACTGTAATCTTTGATTGTGCGATCGAGTCTGAGGGCACGGGGATGAACTGACGTTAGTTTTGCCAGACTGATAGAATCTCCCGATGCAAATAAAGTTACTTCGTGTCCGCGTCGGACTAACTCATCGGTCAGTAACCCCACTACTAGCTCTATGCCACCATAAGCTGGCGGCGGAACTCTTTCCCATAATGGAGCTACTTGAGCTATTCGCATCACAAACCTCCTAAAAAATGAAAGTTGAATTAGAAGTTTTTTCTTTCTTTTGTTGTAGTGCTTGTAATTGATACACTTGGCATCAGAAAGTAACTTCAGATACTAAATTTATTAACAATTTCTTTCAAATCTTATGCTGGTTCTTTTATATTTATTGTCTATCCTAGTACGGAAATTACCCACTCCTAAAGAGGTAAATTCATTCTGAATTATTAATTTTTGGTAATCTGGTGCAATTTTAAATATAGTTTTTTTCTAGAAACACTAATTGCCTAAAATCGCTCAAAACTAAGTTAAATAGTCATAAGAAGCTAAAAACCTCTACTATTGCCTGCAAATTATTTGAATTTATAATGTTATTTAAAGAAGAAACTGTCTAGTCAGTTTTTGGGCGGCTTTCCGTACTTAGAGGATAACCAGTAGCGGACTAAAAGACAGATTCTTGTACAGTACTTAGTTTGAAATTAGAAGTGCCAAAGCTTGATTAGGAATTCTATCCAAATTTTTACTCATATCATCCTTAGCCACCTTAAAAGGGAATAAGGAGATTACCAGAATTAAAATCTCTCTATTCACTCTAGACAATTGGTTTACCCAGCAGTTACGGAAAAAGGAGAGAAGATAGTTAAATTATTGACTTATTACATAAGATATGATATTTTATTTTGCTAACCAACAAAACAAATATAAACGTGAATATCTCTCCATCTCTAAAAAAACCGCGTGTCTCATGGCAGGCGGTTTTCTCACTGCTGATATTTGTGTTCATGTACCTGCCCATACTGGTACTTGGCTTTTATAGCTTCAATCAGTCGCCCTACAGCGCAACTTGGCAAGGATTCACTCTCGATTGGTATCGCAAGTTGTTCAGTGACGATCGCATCTTATCAGCTTTGCAAAACAGTATGATAGTTGCTGGTTGTGCAGTGGGAATTTCAGCAGTGCTGGGAACCTTGATGGCGGTTGGGTTGGCGCGTTACGAATTTCCTGGTAAGAAATTGTATCGGGGTGTTGCTTACCTACCATTGATTATTCCCGATATTGCGATCGCAGTGGCTACCCTAGTATGTCTAGCGGCGTTTGCCATACCTTTGAGTTTGTGGACGATAGTTGCAGCCCATGTGGTGTTTTGTCTGGCCTACGTTGGACTTGTGGTCGCTTCACGACTGACTAATTTAGATCCTCACTTAGAAGAAGCAGCACTAGATTTAGGCGCTACACCAACGCAAGCTTTCATCAAAGTATTACTACCTCAATTGATTCCTGGGATTGTAGCTGGTTGTCTCTTAGCCTTTGTCCTCAGCTTAGATGACTTTCTCATTGCCAGTTTTACCGCTGGTAGCGGTTCGAACACCCTACCAATGGAAATTTTTAGCCGGATTAGAACAGGAGTCAAGCCTGATATTAACGCGCTGAGTGTGATGTTGATTTCAGTATCTGCGATCGCTGCTATTGTAGCTGAATTAATTCGCGCTTCTGGAGAGAATAAAAACTGAAAATAAAACTCGCAATTGGCAATCAAAATTAGAGATAAGTTAGTTCTCCATGAACTTTTCCGAGTGGGAAACAAAAGCTATATTAAAAGAGACGTTGCAATGTAATGTCTCTTCACCTGTTGTACTCATGTATTCATATTTACTAATAATTATAAACGTCCCAATATAAACAAACATATAGCCTCCGTTTATAAGGAAGTTTAAGCACATGAATAAACTTCCGTGTTCGCTTCTCTACATAACTGTTTTCAATTAGATAATATTGGGGCTAACTTTGGAGAAGATGCTATTTTCCTCTCATTATGCAAATCTGCCAAAATCCCAATTGCTCAAATCCATTCAACTCTGATAGCAATAGATTTTGCGTGAGTTGCGGACAAAGCAACTTTGGCAAACTTCTAAGAAGCCGTTACCGTGTATTGAGACTTCTAGGTGAAGGTGGATTTAGCAGAACCTATGCTACAGAAGATGTAGACAGACTAAATGCGCCTTGCGTCATCAAGCAATTTTTCCCACAATTTCAGGGAACAGGACAACGCACCAAAGCAGCAGAATTTTTCAAAGAAGAGGCTTTTCGGTTGTATGAACTGGGAGAAAATCATACCCAAATTCCCAGATTACTTGCTTACTTTGAACAAGGTGCTAGCTTATATCTCGTACAAGAATTTATTCAAGGAAAAACCCTCTTACAAGAAGTTCAGCAACAAATCTATGGTGAAGCACAAATTTGGGAACTTTTAGCTGATTTATTGCCAGTTCTGCAATTCATTCATACCCATAATGTCATTCATCGGGATATCAAACCAGAAAATATTATCCGCCGTGCAAGTGATAAAAAACCTGTATTAATTGACTTTGGCGGTGCTAAACAGGTAACACAAACTAGTTTAGGAAGACAAGCTACGGTAATTTATACCCTTGGTTATGCCCCAACTGAACAAATGGCTGGATTTGCTTGTCACGGTAGTGATTTGTATGCTTTGGGTGTAACTTGCGTGCGTCTTTTAACTCGATGTTTGCCTTTGCAGGATGCTTCTGGACAAGTTAATGACCCTATTTATGATGCAATGAATGCTCAGTGGTTGTGGCGTGAACGGTTACAAGAAAAAGGTATTACTATCAGCGACGACTTAGGAAAAATTTTAGATAAATTATTAAAACATCTACCTAGCGAGAGATATCAAACAGCAGTAGAAGTTATCAATGATTTGAAATTTGCAACATCGAATATTGAACCTGTTGCTCTAAAAATTGTTTCGATGTCTCAACCCATATTACCGCCGCTACCACAAAAAGTAATCGTACCATTACCACCCTTAGAAACCTTTGAATTTGATGTAGTAACAGTAGACACAGGTGGTAGAGAAGTAAATCGCATGAGTTGCAATGCAAACTTCTTTGCCGAAGAATTAGGTAAGTCTGTCACATTAGAAATGGTATCGATTCCTGGTGGTACTTATATGATGGGTTCACCGGAGTTTGAAGGAGATGCTGACGAACGTCCTCGACATCAAGTTACCGTTGAACCATTTTTTATGGGGAAATTTCCCGTAACTCAAGCACAGTGGAGAGTAGTAGCAGCTTTACCCAAAGTCAAACAAGCTTTAAATCCTAATCCATCGAAATTCAAAGGTTTAGATAGACCAGTAGAAAATGTATCTTGGTATGAGGCTGTAGAATTCTGTCTCAGACTATCAGCAAAAACTGGACGCGACTATCGTTTACCGAGTGAGGCTGAATGGGAATATGCTTGTCGGGCTGGAACTACAACATCCTTCCACTTTGGCGAAAGCATTACCTCTGAGTTAGTCAGCTGCACTATCGAACCAAAAAGCAAATTCCGTAAAGAAACAACCAACGTCGGTAGTTTTGAAGTCGCCAACGCCTTTGGATTGTACGATATGCACGGGCTAGTTTGGGAATGGTGCGCTGATTCGTGGCATAACAATTACAGTGATGCACCCTCAGATGGAACAGCTTGGGAAGTTGGCGGTGATATTAATCGCCGGGTACTACGCGGTGGTTCTTGGAGTTTCAATGCAGAACTTTGTCGCAGCGCTAGCCGTAGCTGGAATGAGTCAGACGGTGGACTAAGGGTTTGTGGCTTTAGAGTAGTATTTTCCGTAGAGGAGATTATTTAGCAATTTAATTTAGAGGCTGTATAAATTATGAAAGACAGAATTGAGAAAGGTGACATAGTACTTATAAATAAAAGTGGAAAATATCATAATCAAGTGGGTGAAGTTAGTGAAGTTGATTACAATATTTTCTTCGTCAAAATAGTGATAGTAAAGTTAGATAATCAAGAAGAGACCTTTGAAGAAAAAGATTTACAATTACAAACTAAAAAGCCGAGCCTGAAAGAAGTAATTGCATCAGTAGATAAAATTCTAGAACAAGTTGAGCAGATTCCCAACTTGCCAGCAAAAGAGCAAGTAGAGTTACCCAACCGTCTAAAATACCTGAAATTAGATATTCCTAAACTAGATAAACAGGTGATTCAAAAAAACTTCGACAGCATAGATAAAATACTAGCAGTAACAAGAGAAGCAGACTCATCAGCAAGCTTTTGGCAGGAAATAGATCCTAATTTGCAGAAAATAAGCTGGTGGATTAGAACAAGCCTGTAAACCAAGAAGTAAACCGGCGAGAATAAATCAAACTATAGCTCTCTGGTTTCCAAACTCTGGCTGCCGCCTCAAGACTTGCGGCAGCAGCCTGATGAAGTGCATTTCCAGTCAGAGGCTGGAAACGAGGTTTTAACCTAAGTTGACACCAATTAGCATTGCTGTACCCCTAGCAAAGTATTTGTATCATTAATAAAGTGAAATGATATAAAAAGTACTTCAATTCTTCACCTAAACTTATTAATAATTAAAGGAAAAACTCATACTTGTCCACATAATAATTCTTAGTTGAAGGCTAAGTAATTAGAAATGGACATAATTAAACATAACTATATTTTTATTATTTTTTAGCCTTAATACCTTATACCTCATACTTTACGCCCTGTACTTAGCAGTTATATTTATTTGCACCCTTTACTTAGCCTTGCCTTTCTAACTGTATGATTCAAATTTTGATATTAACTTGACGATTACTTCATCTTAACTTTAAAAAATTACTTTTTTCTCTCTTTAGGCTGTTTATTTAACGGCAATCACTAAGTTTTTAGATTAGTAAACGACGTGTTATTAGATAAAATAATCTACAAAGATCATCAGAAGTATATATGCGTTTTTCTCAGTTTGCAGGGATTCTTGGTTGTACAACAGCAGCTTTTATATCAATTGCACCCATACAGGTAGAAGCTGCAACTTTTAAAGTGATATCTGGAGTCACCAGCATTGATCGTGACCACGAGGATATTCTTAGAAATATCGGGCTAAGATTGACAGGCAGTAATAATACAGTCGCACCAATTCCTAGCAATTATTTAGTTGGCTTTAACATCGACTCAGCCACCAGTTTCATGTTCAGTGATGAAGGCAGTTTTACTCCGCTCTCAGGTACACTTGAGCATACTGGTAGTGTTACCTTCAACGATCAAATTACTGTTGGTGAGTTTTCAATTGCTTTTGCTCCGGGACGTACTACCAAAGATGCCAGCGGATTTGTTTTAAGAGACACAATTTCTTTAAATACAATTTTGTTTGATTTGAGTATTCCAGAACCTATAGCATTTGATGGCGAAAATTTAACCATCCCTGATGTTAAATTGTTAATTTCTCCAGAGTTTGCTGCTATCCTGCAAAACTCTAACTTAGCTGGTTTGTTTGCTGGAACTGCCCGAATTGATGCTCAAGTTGCTGCCGTACCTGAACCTGACAGTGTACTAGCAACTTTGGCAGCAGGTGCGGCTCTCTTGGCAACTAGGTTTTTAACTCAAAAAACTAAATGCACCTGATATCTTGAAGCATAGCTAAATGCTTCTTAACAGGTGCAAGGGTATTAGCAGCAATCAGCCCACTGGCGGCGACTGCTGGTAAACCAATGCCAGGAAATGTCGAGTCTCCACAGCACATCAGTCCTGGTAGAGGTGTGCTGGGGCCAGGAAACATACTAGAGCCAGCCTGAATTGCTGGGCCGTAAGAACCTTGGTGACGACGGAGAAAACGCTCGTGGGTTAGAGGTGTACCAACAAGTGTAATTTCGCAACGAGAGCGAATATCTGGAATTATCCGTTGTAGCGCTTGCCACATTACTTCTGCACGCGATCGCTTTTGTTCGGCATATTCTTGACTCCTTCTATCCATTCCCTGCCAGATAGCATATGGCTCATTACCAGGAGTATAAACATGAATCACGTGTTTACCCGGTGGTGCTAGGGATGGATCGAGAATTGAAGGGATTGATATTACCACAACATTCTGAGGTGCTGTTATGCCCAATTCCCAGTTATTAACCACAATGTAATGACACCGCAAATTTGACTGTAATCCTTGAGCATCAATGCCTAGATGTAGATGCATAAAGCTATCACATTCAGGTGTCGCCTGTCGTTTAGCGCGGTACTGTTTAGGTATTGCCTTTTCTGGTAGTAACTTCAGTGTGTCCCAAACCGATGCATTAGAAATTACTGCCCGCCGCGCCCGAATTTCTTGGCGATCGCGCAGACGCACACCTACCGCTTGATTACCTTCTACAAGCACTTGCTCCACGTGAGCGCCCAGCATCAGCTTCCCACCGTGACGCTCCAATCCTTGTACAAGGGTGTCAACTAAAGCACCACTACCGCCAATCGGATATTCCAGTATTGCGTCTGGCCGATACCAGTCCGCAAACATAAATCCTACCTCTGCGGCACTAGTGCCATCTGCTGGCAATCCAGAAAGCAGAAAACAAAGCAAATTCAGCCAGTTTCGGGTAAACGGGTCTTTAACAACGCCATCCATAATCCGGCTGAAGGGGCCCGTCAGCTTGATTATATTCGCAAAATGTTTTGTCAGAGATGGGACAAATGGGCCTACAGTTCTAGCTGCACCAAGATCAAAACGTAATGCCGCTGGTGGTATGGAAGTTGCTGCACTAGCGAATGGTTCCATAACGCGCTGGAGTTCCTGCCATTCGGCTACAGCATCATGTCCCCGGAATTTCATCAGCACTTCACAAAATTGCTCCGCACCAACCGAGGTGTCAAAATCACCTTCAGGTACACAACAACCCCAGGTATCGTAGGTTACGCATGGTAATTCTGAACCAATTGCATCTAACACTTGCCGCAGAGGGTTGGCAGAGGGGCTGTAAGACAGTCCAGAGTAGAGGGACGGGCCCGAGTCAAATTTGAACCCATTGCGCTCAAAAGCATGGGCAGCACCTCCAGCAATGGAGTGGCTTTCGCAGACTATCACATCAAAGCCATACCGTGCCAAAAGAGCAGCACAACTCAAACCGCCAATACCGCTACCAATGACAACTACATCTGTAATTTGCATATATGTTTGCAACCATGAATTAAAACAGTCGGGGAAACTTGGATAATATCATTCGCTCCACCATTCATAAACTGCTCTAATTGGTTAATATCCTCATTGACATCCTCCCGCCGCTAATCAGGAGTACCTGATATAGCGGGGGATTCCAAAGATCGCTCTTTGGACTTCCTCTTTCCGCGACCCGACTTACTTGGAGGAGTTTCCTCACCCACGCAGAGGTCGATGTCTCCAGAGGCGATTAACGTTCCTGTGTGCCCCACAGTACGGAGTCCAATTTCAAGAATATTCAGCGCTGCATTATGGTCACGGTCTAAGGCTGTTCCGCAATGGGGGCAGCAATGAGTCCTGGTACTCAAAGTTTTTTTGACAACCTCACCACAGTTAGAGCAATTCTGACT
>NZ_WBKL01000100.1:0-39453 GCF_015714705.1 Nostoc sp. NZL
TATCATGTCCGCCTAATTAGTTATAATTCCCGCATCTGTGCAAAAAGCGCAAAAGCCTCTTTCCCCCTGCCCCCTGCCCCCTGCGGTCTAAATGATAAGTCTTTAACCGGACACGATATGACCCGCTACGGAAAAATGATGTACTGATTGCTGCCATTACGAGCGTTGAAATTGTCGCTGCAATTACACGGCGATGCCTGCGGCAACCCCTGCGGTGATCGCGTGGTGGAAGTATCATTGCTACAGATGCGATCGCAGTATGCAATCAGTTCAAAAGTCATCTACGGTCTGAATACCAAGTTGTAGAAATCACAGAGAGCATCATCAACTCTGCAATGGTATTAGCTCAAGTATACGGGTTACGAAGCTATGATGCAGTTCAGCTAGGGGCTGGTCGTGCAGTAAATGCCCTCTGCATAGCTAACAGTTTACCTCTGGTGACATTTGTGTCTGCTGATTCGGAATTGAATGCAGCCGCAGCAAGTAAAGGTCTACTTGTTGAAAACCCTAACAACTACCCCTAACGTTTGATTCCTTTAAACCGTTCTTGCGCCGCTTGAAACGCTTCTTGCATCACCAACTGAATTCTTTGGGGATCGGGTTTCTTACCTCCCATTAAATCACCAAAGTAAACGCAGGCTGCTTCCCCTAGTGCCCAGGTATAGGCGGCTGCCCAAGAGGCTGCGATCGCACTACCAAATCCTGGTATAAATTTAATTAACTCCCGCGCAATTGCCTGTGCTAAAAAACCACCTGCGATCGCACTCACAACACCTCCCGCCTGAGATGGAGTGACTGTCTGCCCATATAATTTACCCAACAGTCCCACCATTGATACTTGCAAGGCAGTTAGTACAGGCATTGTGGCAAATGGCAGAGGTACAGCGGCGAGGGTAGCAGACATAATCGAAAATGGCAAAATATAGCGGCGTGCAGCATCTCGGTAAAGATTACCAAGTTGCTTCCCAGCTTCTTCTTGATCTAATAACTGATAAATCGCTTGTGCTTCTGCTTGTGGGAGTAGTTCTGCTAAGGAATCTCGCAGTGCTTCTAAGCCGTAAAATACCGGAGTGTAGCCATCTTCTTCTAAGGTAAAGTCAATCAGTACAGAGCGGTCAGTTATTCCTGCGAAGGCTTGCTGCATTGCGGCAAATGCGCGGTTGACTTCTTGATAATCTGGTGGATAGGCGGGATGATCGACGGTATTGAGAGGATAAACCTCGTGCAAGCAGGTAACTACCAACAGACAGGGAATGTCTGGATACTGCTGGCGCAGCTGTTTAGCAATTTGTCGTAGCGTGTCAGTTGCAAAATCATTGATTTTAACCGTCAGAAGCAGGATTCTGGCAGAACGAGTTTCCTTTTTTAAATCGCCAACTAATTCCTGAATGATTAATTCAGTATCTTGTTTAACATCACCGAGTCCCACCGTATCAGTAAAAATCAGTAACGGCAGGTCATTGGAAGGATAGGCATAGCGCTGGGTGTGTTGCGTATGAGGACGAAATCCCTGACCAACAATTTCGGCAGAAACTCCTGTCAATCCCCGCACAATTGAACTTTTTCCGGCTTGGGGTTTACCAATCAGCAGTGCTTCAGTAGTTGGCAGTTCGGCTCGAACTTTCTCTAAAATCTCTGCAACCTGAGTTTCGCTCACGCTAAACCATTCAACAACCGTCTGTGCCAGTTGTTCTACGGGTAGGAGTTGCGTTAGATGTGTTGTTGCTTTATTCCAAACACTACCAATGCGGTTTGTCCAGGAATTATCGACCGATTTGGTAGTTGCTCCATTGGTCGGTTCACTCAATTGCTGAGAATTAGTTGACGGTGAGTCAGCATCACGTTGCTCAGTCATTTCCATCTAAACGTAGAAGACCCTTTTTCTAATCTTATAGCGATTCTCAAAGGGATAACTAGTACCGTTAGTAGTGGATAAACTTGGGCGATCGCGTTTTGGAGCTAGCGGTGTCTCACATTCCTAAATGAACTGTCGCCGTAGAAAAATGTAGCAAGGGAAATTATGATATCGGCTGACAATGCGATTGTATCGATTAACAATGGCATTGTATCGGCTAACAATGGCATTGTATCGACCAACAATGGCATTGTATCGGCTAACAATGCGATTGTATCGACCAACAATGCCATTGTATCGACCAACAATGCGATTGCATCGAGTAACAATGGCATTGTATCGACTAACAATGCGATTGCATCGACTAACAATGGCATTGTATCGACGAGATACCACGCCCACAAGAAACGTGGTTTAAATTAGTCCTTTAATAAAAAAGTTTTTTCGCCAACGAAACACTCGGTATATACCAACAAACAATGACCGAAGAGGCCGAGGGGCGCTTTGCTCTTAGCTGGGGAGCAATAGAAAGCCCCGTTCGCGAAGCGTTTCCAAGAGTTGCCGTGAAGCGGAGCGGAACATGGGTATCAAGCCCCGTCTTTCTAAGACGTTCTTGATTGGTCGAAGTACAAGCTTTGTCCAATCCTCCCCCCTGCTCCCTGCTCCCTGCTCCCTGCTCCCTGCTCCCTGCTCCCCTGCCTCTTTTGACCAATGACCAATGACTAATTAATCAAATCAGCGATCGCTTTCACCAATGCATCTGGATCTACTGGTTTAGAAATATGCATTTGAAATCCTGCTGCTAGTGCTTGCTGCTGATTCATTTCGCCTGCATAAGCCGTCAGAGCGATCGCTGGTACTAATCCTCCTTGTTGAGGCGATCGCGCCCTCACTTCACGCATCAGCATATAACCGTCTGTCTTTGGCATTCCAATATCGCTAATTAAAACATCTGGTATTGATTCAGACAGCGCTTGTAATGCTTCCTGTGCTGAAGATACGGCGGTTACTTCTACACCGTAGTCTTGCAAAATAAAGGTCACTAAGTCGCGGATATCTGGTTCATCGTCCACCACCAAAACTTGTGTATCCGAAAGGAGCGAGGATTCAGGCTCACAATCTAAAGACTGATTATTTTCACGCCGAACATCTTCACTTCTGACTAAAAGCGGTAGCTCAACAGTGAAGGTGGTACCCGATCCTTCTCCAGGACTTTCGGCTTGAACTTTTCCCCCATGCATCTCTACAACCTTACGCACGATCGCTAATCCTAAACCTAGTCCACCAAATGTCCGGGTAGTTGTGCTATCAGCTTGGCGAAAGTAATCGAACACATAAGGCAAAAACTCTGAGCTAATTCCCTTACCTGTATCGCTGATCTTAATTTGAGCTTGGTTACCAACTTCCATTAGTCGAATTTCTACCCGTCCGCCTGTTGGGGTAAATTTTACCGCATTGGAAAGTAGATTCCATACAACTTGCTGAAGCCGATTTGGATCGCCCATCACTTGCTCCAAAGTCGGATCAAATATGGTCTTAATTTGAATTGACTTAGCTTGTGCTGCTAGTTGTACTGTCTCTAGTGCTGCTTCAACTACCATTACCAAGCTAACTGGACAGATATTTAAGTTTAATTTTCCTTGGAGGATGCGAGACACATCCAACAAATCTTCAATTAGCTGGGTTTGTAACTTGGCGTTGCGTTCAATGGTTTCTAAGGCGTGGTGAGTGGTTTTTTCATCAAACTTGCGAGTCCGCAACATTTTCGACCATCCCAAAACGGAGTTGAGTGGGGTTCGCAGTTCATGGGAAAGAACCGCCAGAAACTCATCTTTGATGTTGTTGGCGATTTCTGCTTGTTTACGTGCTTTTGTTTCTCGTTCGAGGAGGCGATCGCATTCTTTCTCGGCTGATTTGCGATCGGTAATATCTAGTACAAAAGCCACACCATTATCCTTGGAGTCATTTAACAAGGCTACCCCCAAAACAATTGGGACTCGCTTCCCGTTGCGGTGGATGTATTCTTTCTCGTAAATTTTGGAAACTCCAGTGGTTTGCAGTTCCAAAAGGGCGCGATCGTCTAAATCCTTATACTCAACAGAAGTAAGTTCTCTCCAATTAATTCTACCTAAGGTGGCAAACTCATCACGAGTGTAGCCAGCTAGCTGGAGAAAGGCATCATTGGCATCAAGAATAAAGCCATCTACATTCCAAAAAGCGACCCCAATCAGGTTGGATTCAAACAAACGCCGAAATCTGGCTTCACTTTCGCGTAATGTTTTTTCTGCCCGTTTGTGTTCGGTAATATCACGAGAAACAGTAATTACGCCTTCAATAATTTGGTTGGAATTTCGTAATGGTGTGAGGATGTATTCATAATAATGCACGCCATCAGGAGTAACATATTTACATTCATCCTTGATTGGCTGCCCAGTTTTCATAACAGTTTGTCGTTGATTATCTACCTGTTCTATAAGGTCTGCGGGTACATCCAGGTCTTGCAAAGTTTTTCCGACAATATCCTGGGGCTTGAAGCCTAATACCGTAGCTGCATCACGACTGACATACTGATAGCAACCTTTGCGATTAAAGATATAAATGTGATCGACTGAGGCGGTGAGGATGGCATTTAAAATATTTGCCTGTTCTTGCACTTGGGTTGTGAGTTCACGAGTACTTTCTTCTGCTTGCTTGCAGACAGTAGTTTCCATACAAACGCCGATCATTCGTACCGCTTGTCCGCGATCGTCATAGATAAATTTTCCCTTAGCAGAAATCCAATGTGTACTTTGGTCTGCTCGAACTATACGAAATTCATCGTTGTAGTCAGTCTTTTGTCCCATAGCTTGGGCGACAACTTGCATTACAGATTGCCTATCTTCAGGATGAACGCACTTCAGAAAACTTTCATAGTTTCCGTCAAAACCACCTGGAAGCAAACCAAAAAGCACTTCATAATTTTCAGACCAGATGACTTGATTGGTAACAATATTCCAATCCCACAAGCCCATTTTGGAAGCGTCTAGGGCTAACCTGAGCCGCTCTTCACTCTCCCTCAGGGAGGCTTCTACCTGCTGTCGCTCTGCAATTTCTTGTTGGAGTTGCTGTAAAGTGACTGCTACATCTGTTGGCACATTTAAAGCTGTGGATGTTTTTTGTTCAAGATGCCACTTGATATCATATTCAACAGCTTGAATATGGGGATATTGTAGTGCAAGTGCCAGTTTTTTTTCTAGCTCTATTACTTGCTCTTCAAGCGCTGTTTGCCTTTGCTGATAAAATATTTCTGATCGCTCTAACTCAGCTACACGCTGCCGTAGAACTGCTAATTCATCAGTGACTTTAAAGTTAATTTTATCAACATTTGGCATCTTATACACCGCTATATAACTAAACAATACCGATTTGAAGAGTAGGCATCCCCTAGTATTAGCAGTATGGATTTTTAAACTAAAAAACGCAATCCATCAAAAGGCACATAGGAGTTTTAGCCAGAAGATATCTTCTAACATTCAGATCGATGTCTGACGATCAGAGGCTTTGCATCGAGCGGTGATTTAGTAATAAATCATCTCTTCAGGTGCATAAAAGCCGCACCACTCAATAATCCCAGAACTTGCCCCCAGAAGACAACACCCGATTGATTTACGCCAACGGGAGGAATATTTAAACTACCAATACCATAAAATAATTGTTGCGCAAACCACCAAAATATATAGAAAAAAGCTGGAAGTTCGATGGGGATATACAAGATTATTAGCGGCAAAATAGTGTCAATTTTTGCTTTAGGAAACTTCATAACATATGCTCCTAAAATAGCTGCGATCGCGCCATTCGCCCCAATCAATGGTACTGTCAAACTCGGTTCAGCCAGAACTTGCACTACTCCTATCATTACGCCAGCCGCTAGATAAAATCCTAAATAGCGTCCATGTCCCAAAATATTCTCAACAGTTTTGCCAAAAACCCACAAAAATAGCAGGTTTCCCAATATTTGGCTAAAACTGCCATGTATAAATATTGCAAAAAATAGTGAAAATCCTCGCCAAATTACAATTATCCAAGCAGCAGAGTTGTTGAAGAAGAATGCATTTGTAATTGCTCCACTAATCTGCGCTGGAATCAAACCCCAACTATTAACAAAATAACCTAGCCCGCCACTAAATTCTAGTTGAAGTTCCCATAAAAATACGGCAACATTAATACCAATCAGCCAGTAATTAATAACCGGTTTAGTTCGACAACGGATATTATCACTAATAGGAATCATACTAATTCGTAATTCATAATTCGTAATTCATAATTAAGAAACACCAAATATTCCTATCTGCTCCTCTGCTCCCCACTCCCTACTTCCTACTCCCCGCTCCCCCTATCCTCCTTAACGTGTGGCAAGATTGAAATCAGATCGCATCGCACTTAACTAGGCAAACGAGATGCTAGGAAACACTCTTGTAGGAAGATACCAAATTATTAGTAACTTGGGAGGTGGGGGTTTTGGTGAAACTTTTGTGGCAAGTGATACCCAATTACCCGGTTCACCTCTATGTGTCGTTAAGAAACTTAAACTCCAGGCAAGTGATCCGGTAACTTTGGAGACAGCTAGGCGTTTATTTGATACAGAAGCACAAGTTCTGTATAAATTAGGAACTCACGATCGCATTCCCCAACTTTTAGCTTACTTTGAGGATAACGCCGAATTCTATCTCGTACAGGAATTGATCGAAGGTCATGACCTGAGTCAAGAATTAATTCCCGGTAAAACCCTCAGTCAAGACCAAGTAATTTCACTTTTACAAGAACTTTTGACAATCTTAGAATTTGTCCATCAACAGAATGTAATTCACCGTGATGTCAATCCGCGAAACATCCTCAGACGGCACCCAGATGGGAAATTAATCTTAATTGATTTTGGTGCAGTTAAACAAATTACTACCCAGGTGATCACTCCCGAAGGTTCAACTAAAGGTACCGTTGCCATAGGTACGCCTGGATATATTCCTGGAGAACAAGCTCATGGTACGCCAAAATTAAGCAGTGATATCTATGCTGTGGGAATAATTGCTATTCAAGCTCTGACTGGATTATTACCAGAGGAAATAGTAAAAGATGCCAATACTAATGAAATTATCTGGCAAAATCAAGCTACGGTAACGCCAGAATTCGCTCAATTCTTAGATAAGATGGTGTGCTACGATTTTCGACAACGCTATCCTTCGGCAACGGTAGCATTACAAGCTGTGAAAGATTTAACACAACCACCCGCTGAGACAATTGCATTAACTCCTATTTCTCCAGCAACGAATACAAACAAACATCAACCTAAAAAAGGCATATTGTCAAAGATTTTATTGACAATATTTTTAATTGGAGTCAGCGGAGTAGCATCAATATTAATTTTAAATTACATTAATTCAAATAACGCCATAGAATTATCCAAGCAAGGAAGTACGCTGTTTGATTTGCAACGCTATCAAGATGCGTTAGAAGTATATGAAAAAGCCGTTAATATTAGACCAGATTATGCTAAAGGCTGGAATGGTCAAGGCAAAAGTCTATCTAAATTAAAAAAATACAAAGAGGCGCTAGCGGCATATGATAGAGCAATTCAAATTCAGCCAGATTATTTTGAAGCTTGGAGTGGACGAGGATTTGTATTGGGAAATTTGCAAAGATATCAAGAAGCGATCGCCTCTTTTGACAAAGCCTTACAATTAAATAATGAAAACTCGGAAGTCTGGAATGCTAAGGGCGAAGCTTTAAGTAATTTAAACCAATATGACCAAGCAATTAAATCTTATGAAAAAGCAATTGAATTTAAACCAGATAATTACGAAGCTTGGTATAAAAAAGGATTAGCATTACAAAATGCTAACCGATATGAAGAAGCGATCGCAGCATACGAAAAAGTCGTGGATTTAAAACCAGACTACGAGCAAGCTTGGTATAACTTTGGGAATTCTTTAGTAAATCTACGACGATACAAAGATGCATTTACAGCTTATGATAAAGCGGTACAATACAAGTCAAATTATTATCAAGCTTGGTTGTCGAGAGGTAATGTACTGCTCAATTTACAACGTTATCCAGAAGCGATTGAATCTTTTAACCAAGTAATTAAATATAATCCTAGGAATTATCAAGCATGGTATAACCTGGGTTGGTCGCTGCATCAAAACCAACGCTACGAAGAAGCAATAAAATCTTATAACAAAGCAGCAACACTTAAGCAAAACGACTATCAACTCTGGTATAATCTGGGGAATTCGCAATACATTTTGCAAAAATATGAAGATGCGATCGCGTCTTATAATAAGGCAGCCCGTTATAAACCAGACCATTCTGAAAGCTGGTATAGCAGGGGCAATGCTTTACTAAATTTGAAACGGTTTCAAGATGCGATCGCATCTTACGAGCAAGCGATAAAATACAAGCCTAATTACCAACAAGCAATAGACGCTCGTAATCAAGCCCAGATTCAGCTGCAATCTGAGAAACCAAAGCCTATAATCGTGCCAATTATCCCAGTGCCTAATTCCAGCAATCCACCGCAGACAGCACCCTAGTACATTAATAATTCGTAATGACGCTCTCTACGAGACGCTGCGCAAACGCGGAATCGCTACCGCTACGCTAACGTAATTCATAATTCGTAATTACGGATTATTAAAAATACTTCTTATTATATAGCAAATAAAAAATTGTTTGTTATATGTAACAAGTCTATGCATCTAAAAATTGCTGTAACTAGCGAATATTCACCTCTTGCAGATAATTTACTTCTTGAAGATATTCAGTTACTGAGTTTTTAGGTACGGATGAATTTGTTCTTTTTGCAGAAGCTACCTTTTGATTGTTAGCCAGTATACGTTGCTTTTGAGTATACTCATTCAATTTGACTTGAGCTTGAGCATAAACTAGAGTATCGTTGGGAATATTTTGGAGAAATTTTACGGCCTGATTAAAATCTCTAATAGATGCTTTCTTATAGGCTTTCTGTAAAAAGTAGGCTGCTCTAATCTGGCGCTTTCGATTGTACTCAGCCAACTTGTCTTGAACTAAAGCTCCTGCACGACTTTCTTTAGGAATTTGCCGCAGATATTGTAATGCAGAAGAAAAATCTTTTATCTCGGCACTTTCGTAAGCTTTTGCTAATAAATCTTGCGTCTGGACTTCAATATTTATGGAAGCTTGCCGAACTAGTTTATCTGTTTTAGATTGCCAATATAAAATATTTGGGATTTTAGCAGCAGCATCAAGAACATCTGACCATTTGCTCTCATGAAAAGCTATTTGAGCTATTTGGTATTGCTGTGCCGCTACTTGCCATTGATCTTGCCATTCTTCAATTTTAGCTTGCGCTTCTGGATAAACATTGCTGTGGGAGGGAATTGATTTAACTAATGCGATCGCTTCTTGCAAATCCCCAGCTTGATATTCTTTTTTTGCTTGAGATAAAGTGTCTGTTTCTGAGTATGCAGGTGCAGTATTAACTAAAGAATAGACACCAAATCCCATCAATAAAGAATTTGCGGCCAGTCCTAGTTTCATTCCTGTGAATAACGGGGATGATTTTCCAGATGTAGGATTTTGAGAATTATCATCTTCAACCGCCGCCTCTAGATGAAATTGATCATCTGCTTCTAATATTTCTGGTGGCTGATCCCATATTATTTGTTTGAGTACCCGCAGTACCTCACCCACAGACTGAAAGCGGTTTTGGTAATCGTAGCGGATCATTTGGCTGAGAACAGCAGCAAGATAATCGTTCACTGGCGTGTTTTCAGAACGCCAAACAATTTCATTAGTATAAGGATCAGCTTTTAATTGTAGTGGTTCTAGCCCTGTTAAAGCCTGGATGGCAATCATACCCAAAGCATAAATATCACTGTTGGGCTGTGTTTGTCCAATAAATTGCTCTGGCGGTATATACCCTAATGAAGTGACGGGAATTCTATAAATGGGCAATTCCGCACCTATACCAAAATCTATAGACTGGATTGAGCCAAAGTCAATCATAACTAACTTGCAATCGCTAGTGCGTCTGATCAAGTTTTCCGGCTTTATATCGCAATGAATAACGCCTTGAGAGTGAACAAATTCCAAAATACCTAAGACATCTATCAGGAATTCTACAACTTCCCTTTCACTCCACAAAGACCCCCACTGTTGATCAATAGGTAATTCCGCAGTCAGCGCATGTCCTTCAATCCGCTCTTGGACTAAATAAAATCGCTTGTTTTCTTCAAAGCAGTCGATAAACTCAGGAATTTGGTGATGGCTTCCCAAAAGCTTGAGGGTTTCAGTTTCAGTCAGAAACAGTAACCTCAGCATCTCCAAGTAGCCGGATTCGGAACTGCTAACTTTTATCTGCTTAACAACGCATTTGGGATTCTGTGGATAATCTACGTCTACAGCAATGTATGTTTGTCCAAACACCCCTGCACCCAGACTTTGGACAATTTGGTAACGCCCTTGTAGTAATTTCCCGATTATGTGGTAGGTCATGGCCTGGTTACTCAGTAAGTTCTTTTATTTAATTTTTCTGACATTACCTCCTGTTTCCGGAATACTTTAGAAATAAATAACTAGAGTTTTAATGACTAAATGCACATTGCACAATTTAAGTATTTTTGCGTAAATAAATTTAATGTTTTATTAAGAACCTAATAACAGTAAGCACATTGATTTTTGAGTAGTTTAACTATTGGCTTCTTCTTCATGTTCAACTACTTCAGCTTTATCTGTTAACGGCTTAACCACTCGCGCGATCGCTTCTTGAATAAAAGCCTTAATAAATTCATCTCTGCGATTAATTTGAAACTGTCGCTGCACAACTTCCGTCATTCCACCATCACCCCAATCTTGGTCATGACGAAAATATTCAATAAAGCTTTTACCAGCAATTCGCGTTAAATAAGCTGCTGTTACGCCTTGAATAGCCCTACCAATAATAAAGGTAGCAACATTGAGTTGCAAAGCTGTAGATAATAATTGAATTGCTCCCTTGACAATGCCCAAACTGGCGATCGTTTTTGCTAAAGAAAGGGCTAACTCTCTTCCCCGTTCCATATTTAATTCACAGCCGTACACTCTGCCAATTTCCACGACCATTTGAGCATTAACGGCGGCTGTAGCCAGCAAATCTACCACTGGTATGGGGGTAACTGATACCACACCAGCACCAATCCACTGAAACCGTTCTACGATTTTGTCAGCTTGACGACGACGCTGGCCATCGATGAGTTTTCGCGCCTCGTCTCCCAGTCGCAGAGATTGCAAAAGAATATTATCCGCCACCAAATCTTCACCCTCGGCCCGTAAAACAGCAGCTGTGCGCCGCAGCAAAGGCACAATATCCGGTTCCGGTTGGAAGGTTTCGCCAGTTTCTAATTGTGCAGGTTGGGGATTAGCAGCGATCGCTACCACATCATTAGTTGCAATAAATCCCCGTACCCGTTGACGCAACCTAGCGAGGATGGATTCTTTATCTTCATCTGTATATAAATCAGTTTTGTTGAGAACTAGGAGCGATCGCTTACCAATTTCTGCCAACCCCCGTAGCGGCTCATATTCTGAACGCCGTAAGTCATTATCTACCACAAACAACAGTAAATCTGCTTCTGTTGCCAGTTCTCGGGCCATTTGTTCACGTTCCGTTCCCGCCACACCTGCTTCTAAAATTCCTGGCGTATCCGTAATTAAAATTTTACGTTCTAATCCCTTCAACCGCAGACAATAAGTTTCCCCAACCTGAGTTGTACCCATCGGTGCATCCACCTGACCGACCATGCGTCCCATAATCGCATTAACTAGGGAAGTTTTGCCAGCACTCCCCGTACCAAATACCACTACTTGAATTTCACCCCGTGCTAGGTTGGCTTCAATCTCTCGTGATTTACTTAATAAAGCCTGGCGTGCTACTTCATCTTGAATTTGCGCTACCTGTTGGCGCACAGCTTGGAGAGTTGTAGAAGCAGCGTCAGATTTGCCAGCAGGAATTTGGGCTGGAGTTACTCGCTTTGGGTTGCGGCGCGATCGCTTTTCCCCAGATTGAATCACTAATACATAATAGACAAAAGCGGCAACCAAGGCTCCGATGAGGACAATCAGCAGCAACAGCAGCAAATTGCCTAGCAACGGCGAATAGGACAATTGCCAATAGAGGCGCGATAGGGAATCAATTAGCCATAGGGCTAGCCCCAAAATGACGATCAGACCAACAATCAGCGTTACTATCCGTGACAGAGGCATGGTTGAGAAAAATTAATGGGTATTCAGCAGGCAGATGCTTCTGATCTTAATAGTTTCAGTATTATTTACCAGAGTAGTAAGAAGCAGCTTTTGCGAAATTTAAACCTTTGAGGGTAAAACTTGAGGTTTTGATCCCGTTATATTTTAATATCGCTCTACCAATTTCTCATCCTTAAGCTAGTAGATTTTAAAATTTTATTCGTTCATGATAAAGTTCGCGTCTGCTAATTTTTTAGTGGACTTACGCCAGTTTTGGCAAGATTTTTGAGAACGAACAAGGAAAGAGAAATAGACTTATGGGACTTTTCGATCAAATTCTTGGTGCGGTTGCTAATCCTAATTTACAGGGGAACTTAGGTCAACTGGGAGGTATTGTGAACACTGTACAGCAGATGAGCGATCGCACTGGCGCAGATCCCTCTACCATCCAATCAGTTTTGTCAATTGTGGGTAGTCAAGTGCGTTCTGCTTTACAACAAAAGCAAGCCTCAGATGGTAATCAAGCTGCACAAACTCTAGTAAATCAATATGCTGGTACTTCACCTAACCCCCAAGCCGTTACTTCGCTGTTTTCTCCTCAGATACAACAACAGGTAGCTCAGGTTGCTGCCCAGCGGACTGGATTGGATGCTGGTATAGTTCAACAATTGCTGCCTTTAGCAGTACCTTTAGTACTGAATTTTTTGCAATCAGGTGCAAATGCTCAAAATCCCCAAGGTGGCGGGAATCCTGTACTGAATTCTTTCTTGGATGCTGATGGCGATGGTGATGTCGATATCGCTGATGCTATCCAAATGGCTAGTCGGTATATGAGACGGTAACAGTTCTTAACCTCTACTCGTCACTCACTTGTAGCCGCTTGTCGTCAGACATCGGCAATTCGGCCTTGCTAGATGTTTAACTAAGACATAGGCTGAGAATATGGGAAATTTGCAAATAGATATCAGACAGTCTATGGCTAAAGTTTTTGACTGTATTACTGAGGAACTGCAAGGCTTTATTGCTGCCCAACACCTTTTCTTTGTTGGTTCTGCACCCTTGAGTCCTACGGGTCATATTAACCTTTCTCCTAAAGGTTTAGAATGCTTTCGCATCCTCTCTCCCAACCGAGTAGGTTACCTCGATCTGACAGGCAGCGCTAACGAAACATCAGCCCATTTGCAAGAAAATGGGCGGATAACCTTCATGTTTTGTGCCTTTGAAGAACCTGCCTGTATCCTCCGTCTTTACGGTCAAGGAAAGACGATTTTACCGGATTCCCCAGATTGGGAATCCATGTACTCTTTGTTTTTGCCGATTCCTGGAACTCGTCAAATTATCATCGCTGACATTGACCAAGTACAGACTTCCTGTGGTTTTGGCGTACCACTCTATGAATATCGAGGTCAGCGCCAGACTTTAGTAAACTGGGCTAGTAAAAAAGGCCAAGAGGGAGTTCGAGAATATCAACAGCAGAAAAATCTTGTCAGCATTGACGGTTTAGCCACACCACTGAGTAAATTATTTTAAATTTGATAATTTTACTTTTATGACCTTTTAGGATCGGTGTCACCACCAATTATTACTTGGAACAAGTTTCCTAGTAAAGAGAAAAATGCTGAAACTAACACTATTAGCATTAGACTAGCAAGGGCAGCAAAGGGAGAGATGATGAATAAGAGTAAGAGCGCAAGCATCAAAATCGTTAGTAATGTCTTATTCATCTTTTTTACCCTTCTATAATTGCTACTCTCAAGCTAACCAAATAAGTTATAAACTTGACCAGAGTCAATAGAAGGAATTAGTCTTAGTTCTCTGGTAAGATTTTGCAACAAAATTAAGTGCAAAACTTTAATTTATAATCAACAATCTGTCACTTGTCCTCTGTTAGACTTAACCTGTCCGCGCTTAGTTTTGTAGTCAAGGCGCTTTCTTTGAGAACTGCGAGTTGGTTTCGTGGGTTTGCGTTTTATCGTCACTACAACTGCGCTTTGAATGAGTTCTTGAAGTCGTTTCAAAGCTGACTCCCGATTGTTCTCTTGGCTTCGGTGTTCTTGTGCTTTGATGACAATAACTCCATCCTGGGTAATGCGTCGATCACTCAGCTTTAAAAGCTGTTCTTTATAATAATCCGGTAATGATGAAGCCGCAATATCGAAGCGCAGGTGAATCGCCGTGGAAACCTTATTCACATTTTGGCCTCCCGCTCCTTGCGAACGAATCGCACTAATTTCAATCTCACTCTGTGGGATAATAACTTTGTTGGAAATTTGCAGCATTACTCACAAGACAAAACAAGAACTTTTCAATTTAGGATAAAATCCTTTACTCGGTTTGTTCGGGAAAATCGATTACTAGGTCTTGGTCTTCATTGTTATCCAAATTCACCTCTAAAGTCTTTCCTTCTATTGTTACTTTATCGCCCGGTACTAGTCGCCGCCCTCGTCGGGTTTCCAGCATACCGTTTACTTGGACATCGCCACCTTGAATCATCAGCTTGGCTTGGCCTCCAGTTGGCACTATACCCATCAACTTTAAATATTGATTTAACTTAATTGTGTTGTCTCTGATTTTCTTCATAGTAAATAAAACTACATCACCTTAATTGTATCGTGGCGTTATCAAGCCAAAGTGTGAATCTATCAGACCATATACCATATAATCAGCTAAGTACAGTATTTCATTAATTGGTAGCGAAATAATTTTGGCAATACCCTGCAATACAATACCAATGCGTCCCGATACATTTAAAAACTAGTACAATAATCACAACGGAAATCAACCTTTGGGCTGATTTTACAACTTTGCGTGGTGGAGCATAGGCGTAGCCCGTCCTAGATATCGCTAAAACGAAAAACTGTAATACTGGTTTATTATCTATAATGTTGATCGACAAAACTGCCAGATATGGATTAAAAAACTAGTCTGGAAGGTTCTTTTAGTGTGTTCAGGGGACTGGATCTATGATTAAGCTTGGTTTATTGGTACAGTCCCAGAATAACTATTTGGGTATCGGAAAAGTTACCGAAATATCTGATGCCAATGCAAACGTTGAGTATTTTTGCTCGATAGGGCAACGTCTTCAAAAAACTTTACCTTTAAATTCTCTCTCTCAAGTCAAGCTTGAACCCCAGGCTCGATGCTATATTAAGTCCCAAACCCAGGATAAATGGATAGTTGGCAGAGTTTTCATCTGGGATGAAGATACGGAAATGTATCAAATTGATTTACCAGACAAGAAAACTGCGATCGCTTCAGAAGAAGACATTTACGTTCGTTGTAATCTACCAAATACAGACCCCATCGAAACTCTGGCGATGAAGGGTCATGAAACGCCTTACTTCCACGATAAAAGATTGGCTTTCGTCAAATCCTTGATTAAGCAACGCGCTGTCAGTCGCGGGATGACAGGACTGATTTCGGCAAATATTAATCTTTATCCCCACCAAGTTGAAGTAGTTAGGCGGGTACTGGAAGACCCAATTCAGCGCTACTTGTTAGCAGACGAGGTGGGACTGGGAAAAACTATCGAAGCGGGGGCGATTCTGCGTCAATTCCTTCTCGATGAACCGAAAAAAAATGCGGTGGTATTAGTTCCGCAATATTTGCTCAAACAATGGCGGCTTGAGTTAGAAAATAAGTTTTACATCTCCCATTTTGGCAAACGGGTAGCGGTGCTGGCGGTTGAAGATATCCATAAAATCAACCTGAAAGCGAAGATAGGCTGCTTAATTTTAGATGAAGCCCATCACATTGCGGCAATGGCGATCTCAAAGGATGCAACAGTGCGCCAGCGTTTTCAGACTTGCAAAGAACTTGCTCATAAAAGCGATCGCTTACTTTTATTATCCGCCACTCCTGTGCTCAATCATGAGCAGGATTTTCTGGCAATGTTGCACTTGCTTGACCCAACAACCTATAAAATTGGTGATTTAGAAGGTTTTCGCGCCAAAATTGAAAGCCGTCAGCAAGTTGGTAAAGTTCTCCTTTCTTTTAAAGAAGGTGCGGAACCTCTGGTTCTCAAAAGCAACTTGCAGCAACTACGAAACCTCTTTGCTGAAGATGAGTATTTACTGAAGCTGGCGGATGATTTAGAAAATTGCTTACAAACAAATTCTACTGAGCAAGAGCAAATAGTCCAAGCAATTCGTGTCCACGTCAGCGATACCTATCGACTACACCGCCGAATGCTTCGCAACCGTCGCGCTGCGGTGGAAGATGTGATCTTTGACCGCAATTTTACGCCGAAAGAAGAGTATGATTTAGACGAGCGATCGCTTGATATTCACGAACTTCTCAATCAATGGCGTAGTGTTGCTCCTGATGAAAAGTCATATCAGCGAATTTTTCTGCTGTTATTCCTCGCTTCTGGTACTTGGTTAGGCATTTTAGAGCAGGTAATTACCGCCCGTTTAACTGGTAAGCCTCATGCTAAACTCACCCAAGAATTTAAAGAAGATGATGTTCGCACCTTAACTACAACCCCCAAATTCCCAGGGGAAGAAGAAATTCTGCAATCCTTCCTAAAAATTATTCGTCAACCCCAAGAGGACGGAGAACGGACGGAGAATTTGAAAACAGTGCTGCTAAATCAGCTAGGTACATACTTCAAAATTCCCGCAAACATTCGGAAGAATCAAAAGGAATTCATCACAAGGATACAGCAGAGAATCAAGAGACCGATTACTGGTGATATTCTGCCAAAATTTATTGTATTTACCAGTTTTGTGCAATCTTGTGGTGAAATTGTCCGATATTTGTCTGATACCTTTGGTGCAGAGACAGTAGCCAAACATCAATTTGGAGAACCACCCGATAAGGTTGAGGAAGGCTTAAATAGGTTCAAGGATAACCCAAACTGCTTTATTTTAGTATGCGATCGCTCTGGAGAAGAAGGGCGTAACCTCCAGTTTGCCGATTGGTTAATTCATTTTGACCTTCCTTGGTCGCCTAATCAATTAGAACAGAGAATTGGCAGACTTGACCGCATTGGCAGTAAAATTGGCATCCAATCTAGTGCCTTGATTGGCCCCTATTTGGAAGATAGCCCTCACAATGCTTGGTATCAAGTATTAAAAGATGGGTTTGGTATTTTCCAACAATCAATTGCCAGTCTCCAGTTTTATGTGGATGAGAAACTTGCAGAATTAGAAACAGTTTTGTTTCAATCAAGTGCTGCTGGATTGTTAGAAATGATTTCGCCAATTCAAGAGCAAATTGAAGCCGAAATAGCAAAAATTAGCGAACAAAATGCTCTAGATGAAATTGATGCTAACGATGAAATTGCCACCGAGTATTTTCAAGAGCTAGATAATTACGATGCTTGTCATCTAGAAATGAGGCGAGCAATTGAAGGTTGGATTTGTGACGCGCTGGGATTCAGAGGACTCAATAATCCCGACTCACCAGAGATGCGACGTTATCAACCCACAACGCGGACATTGGTTCCCATAAATGAGTTAAAAAACCGTTTTGCTGATAGTTACCTAGACCAATTTGGTACTTATAATCGCAGAGTGGCAAACCAGAATCCTGGTGTTAAACTCTTTCGAGTTGGGGAAGGATTTGTTGAAGCACTCTGGAACTATATAAACTGGGATGATCGAGGTGAAGCCTTTGCTCTGTGGCGCACTGATGCATCTTGGGACGCTAAAGAAGGGAAGGAGTGGTTCGGTTTTCAATGCAATTATGTAGTCGAGGCAAATTTAAGAATTGCCAAACAAGTTTTACTAGATAACAAATTAGATAATTCTCAATTCAAAAACTTGCAGCGGCGTGTTGATGCTCTATTTCCACCAATTATAGAAACAATCTATGTTGATGGTCGCAATGAGCCAATACGTGTTGTTGAAGATAAAGCGCTATTAAGTATTTTGCAACGTCCATATAAAGATAAAAACAATAATCAAGGACGAGATTACAATCTAGCAAAAGAGCGCTTAGGAATTATTGACGATTTTGTTGACCCTAGTAAATGGCAAAATTTTTGCTATCAAGTGCGTAACACTTCTTCCGAATTGCTCTCCAATCGTCCCGATTTTATTGAATTGTGCCAAAGTTGTGCTAAGGTCGCCGAAAAGAAATTAGCCAATAGAGTAGAACAATTACGCCTGCGTCTGAACCAGCAAAGTTGGGATAATGCATTAGCTGAAGAATTGAAGATAGAAACTGCTTTAAATGCAGCCATTCTGCAAGGAATTCGCCAGCCCCAGATTAGGCTTGATTCTGTTGGTTTTATTGTTGTATCGGGGCGATCGCTTATGCAATTTGAGTGATATCTGATATTATTTATGTGCGGTTAAATAGCCTTAGTTACCGTATAAACCCCACTCTTTACATAGGGTGGGGTTTTTTGGAACTTACAATGAAAACTGGTGTAAAAAAATTAACTATATTTTTGACTTTATCGGAAAAATAAGTAAGTATTAGCACTAGTGATACTGAAACGAAGTCATTTATAGTGATCGAAAATGAAACGTTCAAATCGCCTTGCTTGGATGGGAGCAATCGCACTCGCTGCGATCGTTTTACTGAGTTTGTTTGCGGCTCCCAATAATACTAAAATTAACACTGGCTCTACTTATAACCGCGCCTCCGATGGCTATGGTGCTTGGTATGCTTTTATGCAACAGCAGGGAATTTCTATCAAGCGCTGGCAAAAGCCTTTTAGTGATATTCAGCCAGAAAACAGCCCAGTTACTCTACTACAGGTAGGCGGCTATCCAAGGGAGACGACACTGGATAATCAAGAGCAAGAATGGGTAGAAAAAGGGAATACTTTGGTAATTTTGGGGGCTGGGGCGCGGGTTACAGAAGCGGAGTTTAGCACTCTGCAAAAATCTCCCCAAGGTGACATTAAAATTGATACACGTAGACGATATAAAAAAGCTAACTCCCAGCAAGTTGATTTAGGCGATCGCTTTGGTGCTGTTGTCTGGGAAGAAAATTACAAACAGGGAAAGGTGATTTTTTCTACCACTCCTTATTTAGCCGCTAACGCTTACCAAGATTATTTAAGTAATTTCAAGTACCTAGCTAGTTTAGTAACTGAAAAAGGCAACACAGTATTAGTCGATGAATACATCCACGGCTATAAAGATGCTAATGTCAGAAAGAAAGAAAGCGAAGGAAATTTATTTAGTTTTTTTGCTAAAACTCCTTTATTTCCAATATTGATACAGGTAGGTATCTTACTATTAGTGCTAATTTGGGCGCAGAATCGCCGCTTTGGTAAGCCAGTAGCTTTAGATACGCCAGTTGCAGATAACAGTGAGGCATACATCCAAGCTTTAGCAGGAGTGTTGCAGAAAGCTGATACCAACGACTTTGTTGTAGAGATGGTGGGTAAACAAGAACAACTACAACTCCAAAAAGCCTTAGGATTAGGGCAAGTACTTTTAGAACGCCAAGCCTTAATCAATTTCTGGATAGAAAAAACAGGCGCAAGTGCAGCAGAATTAGATGCAGTTTTAAAGCTACAATCTCGCAAACAACCCATCAGTGAACGAGACCTGTTAAGCTGGTTGGGGAAATGGCGAACCATTAGATTAATTCGTAATTCGTAATTCGTAATTCGTAATGGGCTTCGCCCCGCTACACTAACGTAATTCGTAATTATTGTTTTGGAATTGTACTCTGCTTTAGTTATTTATCAATAAAAATATGAGCGAAACACATCCTATCTTAATTGGTCTTGGTCAGAGTCTTAATCAAGTAATTGTTGGACAATCTAGCCTCATACAGCAACTCTTAATAGCACTGCTAGCGGGTGGACATGTAATTTTGGAAGGAGTACCGGGAACTGGGAAAACCCTTTTAGTAAAAGTGTTGGCGCAGTTAATTCAAGGAGATTTTCGCCGGATTCAACTAACACCAGATGTCTTACCTTCAGATATTACTGGTACAAATATTTTTGACTTAAATAGCCGCAATTTCACTTTGAAAAAAGGGCCAATATTTACCGAAGTACTGCTAGCAGACGAAATCAACCGTACTCCTCCCAAGACACAAGCGGCGCTACTGGAAGCGATGGAAGAGATGCAGGTAACGTTGGATGGTGAAAGTTTGCCCTTACCAGATTTATTTTGGGTGATTGCAACCCAAAATCCCCTGGAATTTGAGGGGACTTATCCCTTACCAGAGGCGCAGTTAGACAGATTTTTATTTAAGCTGGTGGTAGATTACCCAGATCAAGCTGCCGAAAAGCAAATGTTACTGAATCGTCAGGCGGGTTTTGCAGCCCGGCGTTTGGATATTAGCCGTTTGAAACCAATCGCAACAGTAGCCGACATTTTGCAAGCAAGACAAGCAGTCAAAGAGGTTAAAGTATCAGAAGCGATCGTTGATTATTTGTTGGCGTTGGTTAGAACATCGCGTCAATATCCTGATTTAACTTTGGGCGCATCACCTCGCGCCGCCGGTGCTTGGTTGCAGACATCTCAAGCCTTAGCGTGGTTAACTGGAAGGGATTTTGTCACACCAGATGATGTTAAAGCAGTTGCATCGCCACTGTTACGTCATCGCCTCATTTTGAAACCAGAAGCTATGCTGGATGGTTTACAAATGGATGCGGTAATTGCGTCGGTAATTAATCAAGTACCAGTCCCAAGGTGAAAAAATTCTTGTAAGCCTAGTAACGCCTGAAAGACGAGAGAAAACTTAGGTTTCCTCTCTTTAATTATGAATTAATAATTATTTGGTTATCGTATTATAATTTCATCTCGTCTAATTCTTGCCACAGAGTATTGATAAAATCCTGAGTCTGCTTTAAATTCAGTTCACCAAAAGCTTGCCATTCTTCAGGCGTAATTTTCTCATCGCTTTGAATTACTTCTTGTATCCAATAGGGTAATTCAAAAGAGTTGTTAATTAATTCGTAGCTTTTTTCTAAAGCATTTTGACCTAAACTTTCTCTATTATATCGAGTAACCAAGCATAACTTTAGCAACTTAGCTAAATTACTTTCAGGAGGAATTAAGAGTAAAAAAGCCATAGTTTGAGCTAAGGTATTTTTGTTAACTTCCATTAATTTATATTCCTTTTTTTACAGGTTTTGGCTATAAAATATCATAAATTATTATTAAAATTATGCATGTTTTGATCCATCAGGCATAATAGCACCTTTTAGATAAGCTCCGCGCAAGTCGTACTCACTGACATTAGCACCTTCGAGGTTAGCACCTGTCAAATAAGCATTTTTCATATCTGCACCACTAAGATTCGCATTGCTGAGATTTGCACCACTAAGATTTGTATCTCTTAAATCAGCACAAATCAGGTTGGCATGAGTAAGGTTAGCACTACTAAGATTAGCGTAACTAAGTTTAGCAAAACCCAAGTTGGCGTGACTCAGATTAGCACCAGTAAGGTTCACACGAGCCAGTAAAGCATTTCCAAGGTTAGCATAATTAAGGTTGGCATGATTCAAATCAGATTTGGTTAAATTAGCTTCACTTAAATCAGCTTTAGGAAGATTAATTCTGGCTAATTTCGCTCCAGGTAGGTCTAAATTATTTAAAGTAACTCCATCTTCATTCAAATCTTGCAAAGCAATAATTCTTGCGGGACTAACTTTTACACCATGAGAAGCATCAATAACACTCCAAGCTTGATATTGAAATTCCTTTTTTCGGTCAGGACTTTCTTTGATATATAGAATTAAAGCAGCTATGATACTAATAGGTTCAACGTCTGATAAAAGCCTAGATATAATCGAATCATCAGGAGTAACAATAACTAAGATAACTAAACTAGAAGCAATGGAAATAGCCACTAACCATGTTGGTGATTTCCAGAACCAATCAAGAATTTTTTTGAAAATATTTTTGAAAATATTCTGGATGAGCTTTATTGGTTTTAATAACGGTTTAATTACTTTACTGAAATTCCGTTGCTGAGTTACAGCCCTTATCCTCTTACCATGTCTCGCCCAAGCGGGGGAGACAGTTTCCCTCGTCAACGGAGTAAATATTTCTGGTTGTTCTAGTTTTACAGCGACATCTACTCCTGCACCTTCTAACATTAACTGAGAGATAGTCATGTAAGTATCAACCCAAGCTTGTGCCACTTCGGGAGTCCAATCTTCTTGTAAATACTCTGCGAAAGATTTTAGTAAAATCTCGCCCATAAGGGGATAATATTTTGTAAGTATGCCATAGCCTTTATGTCTAGCACCTAAATCTTTGAGAACTGGAACTAATTCTTCGGGCTTGCGTAAACCTTCTACTAATAGGATGAGAGAATTAATAAGTTTTTTCCCTTGCTTATCCATATCAGTTTTGCCAAACAAATGTTTAGTTTCGGGATAAGCTTCAAAGAGATTTTGGTAAAAACTAGAGGCAAATTCTTCAGCACAAGGTTTGATTTTCTCAAAGCTAGTTTCGACGAGTTCAATTTTTGCATCTGGAGATAATTGAAGTGTTGTTTCTTTTACTGAGTAAACTGACACTTGAGGCAATGATTGGGGTTTTTCTATATCTGGATCTATGCTTAGGTGAGAAATATCTACTCCTGCACCTTCTAACATTAACTGAGAGATAGTTGTGTAAGTATCAACCCAAGCTTGTGTCACTTCGGGAGTCCAATCTTCTTGTAAATACTCTGCAAAAGTTTTTAATAAAATCTCGCCCACAAGGGGATAATATTCTGTAAGTGTGCCATAGCCTTTATGTCTAGCACCTAAATCTTTGAGAACTGGAACTAATGCTGCGGGTGTGCGTAAACCTTCTACCAATAAGACGAGAGAACTAATAAGTTTTTTCTCTTGCTTATCCATATCAGTTTTGCCAAACAAACCTTGAGTTTCGGGATAAGCTTCAAAGAGATGTTGGTAAAAACTAGAGGCAAATTCTTCAGCACGAGGTTTGATTTTCTCAAAGCTGATTTCGACGAGTTCAATGCGTAAATTTGAATACGATGATGTCATATTTCTATTCATAGTTATGGTTGCCCATCAGACTTTAATGAAAATTACCCCAGATAATTGTACTAGAAAACGGCTTAAACCCTTATTTCATAGAGAATACAGCGATTTGATAACTCATGTAACAATCGCTGTATTCCTTGGAGTATTTTTGTTAGGGAGTAACTTCAGTTCAAAACCTATACAAATTGCCTATGGCGGGCTGCGCCAACGCAGCAAAGCCTCAATTACTTTTTCTGCATCAGCTATAATTTAAGACCTCTGAACGCTTGCTCTTGCCAATAAGACACCGATTTGGACGCAAATCATTCCCACGATCGCACTGCCAACCCAATAAATTAATAGCGTCGTGATATCTCCTTTATCTAAGAAACCTTTTGATTCCAAACCATAGGTAGAAAAAGTAGTATATGCACCGCAGAAACCTGTTGTCGTCATCAGGCGAAGTTCAGTCGAGATGATGCGAATATTCTCGGCCGCTAGAGTCAAAATATAAGCAATCAACAAACAGCCAGTCACGTTAATAAAAAATGTGCCGTAAAAACCAAAATCTTTGCCAAAAATAGCTTTTGCCAATTCGGTTCCATAAAAACGACTCAACGCTCCAAAAATCGCCCCGACCGCCACAGCTAGGGAATAACGTCCTTTGAAAAAACCCATTACTTTTTACCTAAAAATTGATTGTGTATGTTTTTCGTAAGCGACATCTCAACTATTTTTATTACTTTACGAAAAGCTTGGCGATCGATGCTCCAATAATCACTGCTACCAAACCTAGAATTGCACTCCCAGCCCAATAAAAAGCTGTCGCAGCAGTTCGTTTGCTACGCCATAGGGTTAGAGTATCAAAGCCATAGGTTGAAAATGTGGTGTAAGAACCTAAAAATCCAGTTCTAATAAGTAAATCCAATTCCTTAGGATAGCCTGTAATCCCTTTGGAAATTGTGAAAAAGAAGCCCATCGCTAAACATCCAGTCAAATTAATGGCGAATGTTGCGTAGGGAAATTTTGTCCCCAATTTAGCTTTTGTCCATTCTGTAATGTGAAACCGAGATAGCGCTCCAGGAACTGCACCTGCTGCGATCGCGAGAACACTGGTTATGTCTGACATTAATTACGATTTATCCTGTGCTAAAGTTTCGTTTGTTGTAAAGCAGATAAAGTGCGATTCAATGGCTGAATTTGTTGATGCCATAACACCAAAATGTTTTAATTAATATCCGAGCTTTTTAAAACTCCCCAGCCGTTAGAAAAATCCTCAACTGTAAAGCAGGTGCATAGCCAGCATCAGATGCACATACAAGAAAGGTTGATGCTGATGCTGAAACAGCGAATTTGACTGTCAGCATGGATTTACAAATGTTATTTTGACTTAGTTTCTTCTGAGTTAAGTTAAGTCGGCACAATCAAACTAAACTATGTGAAGAAAGCTAAACAGGACTAAAACTCCTTTTTCCCCTACTTCCTGACTCCTGCTCCCTGTTTTATCCCAACTATAATTATTTACACCAACCTACTTAGCTTTACTCCTGTATTTTGATCTATCGAACTTACTAACACCTCAGTGGATTTAATGAGTGATCTAATAAACATGGGTTAATTCTTGGGTAATCAAGTAGCATAATCAACCTATGAAAGCTTGTTTTTTAATATAAGATCAAGTCGGAAAAGTCGGAAGTTATAGCCGGAAAAGTCGGTTTTTTATAAAAAAGTTGATAATTTTGCAACTGGGTGCAGAATTGACTTATCAATTTCAAACTGGCTCGAATACTAATTGCTACTTACTGAAAATAGCTTTTTAGTTTTTCAAATCTCTTGATTTAAATACTAGGTTGAATTTCATACTAAATTGCAAAACTTGTTTCCGTAATAACCGATATTACGCACCCTATAGCGGAATGTGGGTTCTAAACTCTTCAAAGCAGAGTATCCCACCCTAAATGAACTGATGCAATTTCACTATCAGTACACTATTACTAAAAATATCAATTTACCAGGAATAATCAGACACCTAAATTTAGAAAAATACTGCAATAGTTATCTATTAGTCTTAGAAGATTTTGGGGGTATTTCTCTATCTGATGATATGGAGGCTAAGAATCAGATAGAAAGCTCTTCTTTTCCCAATTATTTAAACTTAAATGGATTTCTACACATTGGTATTAAGATTATTCAGGCTCTAAAACCCATACACCAAAGCTACATTATTCATAAATATATTAAATATTTTGTTGTTTTGAACTCCCTAACTTATCACAAATGGTCATTACTCGCTCTGATATCTATCTCCAAAAATACCTTTGCGACAATAATCTTAAAATCATCATGTACACAAACAGTTTAATGGAAAATATTGAAAACACTGCAAATAAAGGATAAACTATATTTTTATAAAATATAAATGTTTTCATCCTTAGGCAGTTAAATATGAACTTTGAAAAAGCATTATTATTGGTAGAACATATTCTGAGAATTAAAACTGGAAAAGAATTAACAGATCCAGAAAAGCAAATTTTAAAAGCTGCTTGGGAAAACCAGCCATACAATAATATTTCTGACAACTTGTATTTGAGTATAGGACATATTAAAGATTTAGCTTCTCTGCTATGGAAGCTGATGTCAGACATAATGGAAGTGAAAGTTAACAAGAGTAACTTTCGCTATTTAATAGAGAAACAAACTCTTACGGACAATCATCTTATTAGTCAAATAAAGGGGAATGTTTTTGAAGGGATTGAACCAAGTAAAGCTAATATTTTAATTGTTGAAAATTTGGTAGAAGATTTGCGTTTATTAACTGACATTCTGACCAACCGGGGATATAAAGTCATCAAATTCACTAATGGCAATATGGCATTAATAGCAGCTATTAATAATCCACCAGATGTTATTTTAATCGATATAAAAATGCCAAAATTTGATGGTTATGAAGTCTGCAAAGCCCTGAAAAAAAATGAATTAGTTTCAGAAATACCTGTAATCTTCTTAAGCGCACTCAATGAAGTGATTGATAAAATTCAAGCCTTCCGAGTTGGAGGAGTTGATTATATCACTAAACCTTTTCATCCAGAAGAAGTAATCGTTCGTATTCAAACTCAAATAACAATCCAAAAACAAAAGCTGGAATTACGGCAAGCAATTGAGCAACATCAGCAAACAGCAGAAATTCTCTATCAATCTCGTGCTTTATTGGCTAGCTTGTTGAACAACTCCCTAGACGGAATTGCAGCTATACAGGCAGTGAGAAATATGATTAATGGAGAAATTGATGATTTTATTTATTTAGTGGTTAATTCCGCTTTTGCTAAGTTATCTGGAGAAAAACGAGAAACTCTTACAGGTATGCCAGGAGTGAAGAACCTGGTCAATCAGCTTAATCCAGAATTGTTTGATGCATTAGTATGGGTAGTTCAAACAGGAAAAACAATGGAGAAAAATTTTTACTGCAAAAATGGTGAAATTCAAAAACTGTATGACTTTACTATTGTTAAGTTTGGAGATGGTTGTTCGATTACTGGACGCGCTCTTCCTTAAGTTATGCGTGAAACAGTGTAGTGCAGGCATTCCTTCCAACCAGCACCCATTTCTAATCCCAATTTTGCGATCGCCTGCATATTTTCTCTCCTAGTGCCACTCTCGCATGATATGTGATGCTGATTAGCTTGATTAGTCTTCAGCTATTCTAGAATGGGATTAGGCAGAAGTGGAGGAGGCTTGGGCAAATGAAGTACATCGTTATAGATGATTCAGCAATTGCCTCTACAAACAAAAATGGTGTCCCAGAGTTACCTAAAATCCACTGGAAATAGGCTTTTGGATCGCAACTTCACGATCGCGATCGCAGACCCACACTTTAGGTATTTGGAAAGTAGACCAAAAGGAAGCTCAAACTAACTGCGTCCACAAGTTATAAAGTATGTGTAGATAAAACAGCAAGTATGTTGAGAAAAAAATCTGTATGACAAGCTACCAAGAAACCCTAACTAGTAACGAATCCATTAATGAGCTAATCGCCGAGACGACAAGCATTAACCATGTGGAGGTAATTGAAAATGTCATTGACTCTTTGGAACAAGATGATAGTGCGATGGTTAGCCACACTCCAGAGGGTGGTTACCTCTGGAAGTTTAAGTATGGAAGTGTGCAAGTATTTGTCCAACTCAACGGGACAACCGATGAAGACACCATAACGGTTTGGTCTGCGGTATTAAATTTACCTGCTAAAGATGAACCTAAGTTAATGCGGTATCTTTTGGAGTTAAACTGCTCTAGTACTTTTGAAGCGCGCTTCGGTATTATTGAAAACCGGGTGGTTGTGATATCAACACGCACCTTAGCGGAGTTATCTCCTGGCGAAGTGTCTCGGCTGATTACCGTTGTGGCAACGATCGCTGATAATAACGATGAAGCTTTACAATCTGAATTTGGTGCAACTTAAGGAATTTTGGATTTTGGATTTTAGACTTCGGCGTGAGCGCTCAGTCGAACGCTTTTGGATTTTAAATTGGGCTTCTGCTGCATCGGATGCATAGCAAGCAGGTTTGGCGACCAATTCCTTTGCTAGAGGCGACTGGCAATGTGCAGATGGCGATTGACCGCTGGTTGCTAGAACAGCATTATTCGGGAAAGCATCCGCCAACTCTGCGCTTTTATACTTGGTCGCCACCTGTCATTTCTCTCGGCTATCATCAACGTCAATTCCCTGAATCTTGGCAATATTTAACTTGGCAAGGGCAAAAACTGGATTTAGTACGGCGTTCTACTGGTGGACGGGCGGTGCTACACCAAGATGATTTAACTTACGCTGTATAGTCGCCTTCAGGTGTACGAAAAAATTTGTGAGTTTTTGATTCAAGGGTGGCGATCGCTTGGCGTGGAATTATATTATGGGTACGGCTGGGCGAGGTTACATCCACAACCCTAGCGTATCAGCCCTGAATCTTGAGGTTAGAAGTCTCTTTTAAATATCCTGCCATCACACAATCATCAATCAATTGCAGGACAAAAGGCCATAATTCCGGCGCACCCGTTTCTACTGGCGCTACCCGTTTCATCACCTGATCGCGCCTAATGCCATGAATGCGCCAAGTCCCGCCCTGAGTTTGCTGATTATGCACTAAAGGTTGTATCCGGTCTAGGGCTGCGGCAAATTTAGCGGTGGGTGTTTCCCCTGCTTCAAACTCATCCCAAAGCAAACGCAACTCGCTACCTTGATCTGCTGGCAAAAGTCCAAATAAGCGTAATGCTGCTTGTGCTTCTCGTTCTGCTTTGCTGTCATTACCCTGCATATCGTAGCAGAAGGTGTCACCTGCATCAATTTCTACCAAATCGTGAATTAGCAGCATTTTGATGGCATGAAATATAGCAACACCCTCTGGGGCATATTCTGCTAAAACACTTGCCATCACCGCTAAATGCCAAGAATGTTCTGCACTATTTTCCCGGCGTGACCCATCAATAAGTAGAGTTTGGCGCATCACCTGTTTCAATCGATCAATTTCGATGATGAACTGAATTTGTTGAGTCAGCCGATTGATTTGCACCTGAATTTCTGATTGTGGGTGAGGTTGACTGGATTTTGGACTGTAGCTGATTATCTCAAAAATTCCAGCAAATCTGCAAGGAATTTTTTCTGCATACCAATTAAAAAGCGCCTGGGAGTGTTGCCGTGTTTCCACCCCAGACGCTTTTTATTTTTAACTTGCTCCTCACACAATTAAATAGTATCACTGCTTCCATCAAAAGGCGAGTATATTGAGTGACACTTTCAAAACTGCACCGACAGTCTCCTTTCTGATCCCATTTCACACTAATTGCTGCTACAAATACATTAGTATTGGGCGACATTTGTACGTCTCTATGGCCGATTTATTTATTGCCAAAATTTTTCTAATCGATATGGCAAGGAATCCAATTTCTGTATGCAATTAAAAAATGCCTGGGAGTGTTGCCGTGTTTCCACCCCAGGCATCTTTTATTCTTAACTTGCTCCTCACACACAAATAGAGAATATCACTACTTCTATCAAATGGCAAGTATATTGAGTGACATTTCTAAAATTGCACAAGCAATCCAATTTCTGACAAATTAAAAAGCGCCTGGGAGTGTTGCCGTGTTTCCACCCCAGGCGCTTTTTATTTTTAACTTGCTCCTCACACACGACTAAAACATATCACTAATTAAATCAAAAAGCAAGTAACCTATGTGACACTTTCTAAACTGCACACTTACGATCAATAATTTAGTGTAAAAAGTGACGTACACCAGTTAAGACCATCACCAAACCGAGTTCGTTAGCAGCTTTGATGGAATCTTTATCGCGCAAACTTCCCCCTGGTTGGACAATGGCTGTAATTCCTGCTGCTGCGGCTGTTTTCACAGAATCATCGAAGGGGAAGAATCCATCGCTGGCGAGAATTGCACCTTTAGCTTTTTCTCCAGCTTGTTCGAGGGCAATTTTAACTGAGCCAACGCGGTTCATTTGACCAGCGCCTACTCCTAGTGTAGTGCGATCGCTTGTCACAACAATGGCATTAGATTTAACATGTTTGCAAACTTTCCAAGCAAATAGCAATTCGGCTAATTCGCTATCGGTGGGTTGACGTTCGGTGACTATTTGCCATTGACTGGTATCTGCAACAATATCATCGGCGGTTTGGACAAGGAAACCACCTGCGATCGCTTTCACTGTATCTTTAGGGCCACTGCTCAAATCAGCTAGAGTCAAAACCCGCACGTTAGATTTCTTGGCAAGGATTTCTTGAGCTTCTGCATCACAACTTGGTGCAACCACACATTCTAAAAATGTTTTAGTTAACTCGCTGGCTGTAACCGCATCAATCGGGCGGTTGAGTGCGACAATTCCACCAAAAGCAGAAGTAGAATCAGCGTTAAAAGCTTTTTGGTAAGCTTCTGAAATAGTGCTTCCCAATGCCGTACCACAGGGATTTGTATGTTTGATAATCGTTGCTGCTGGGGTATCAGTAAATTCTGAAATGATTCGGCGTGCGGCTTCTAAATCAACTAAATTATTGTAACTAAGTTCTTTGCCTTGAAGTTTTGTAGCGGCTGCCCATCCCGTTGGAGTAGTACCAGTTTGATACCAAGCGGCGGGTTGATGGGGATTCTCGCCGTAACGCAGAGATTGCAATTGTGTGCCGCTAAGAGTGTACTGTTGTGCTTCTGCGAGGTAAGATGCGATCGCTTGATCGTAACTAGCAGTGTGCGAAAATCCTTTTAATGCCGCCTTTTGCCGAAACTCTAGGGATGCTACGCCGTTATTTTGGCGCAATTCCTCCAAATACTCGTCATACTGTGCTGGGTCGCATAATACAGTGAGATGAGCAAAGTTTTTCGATGATGCCCGCAACATTGCTGGCCCACCGATATCTATTTGCTCAACAGCTTCAGCTAATGTTACCCCTGGTTTAGCGATCGTTTCCTCAAAAGGATAAAGATTCACCACCACTAAATCAATCGGGCGAATTTGGTTATTTTCTAAATCTGTAATATCTTGGGGAACATCTCGCCGCGCCAAAATTCCGCCATGAATTCGGGGATGTAGGGTTTTGACTCGACCACCTAAAATCTCTGGTGAACCTGTGTAATCTGCAACCTTCGTAACAGGGAGTCCCGCATCTTTGAGTGCTTGGGCTGTTCCCCCACTGCTGATTAAATCAAAGTCGAATTCTTCAACCAAGCTACGGGCGAGGTCAATTAAACCAGTTTTGTTAGATACACTCAGCAGGGCTAGACGCGCCATTGATCAATTCCTTAAAAGTAGGCTGAAAGCGAAGGATCTCAAGTTTTACATAAGCCTTGCTTCACTTCAAGACCATGAGGAATAATATTGACTCGTGTAATTTATATGCTTACATCCTCCAGAGTCAGCACTGTCGAAAATGCTGGAAATAATGACTAAGTAGGCTTAGTCTCTAAATATTTGCGATCGCCGCGCCTGAAACGACCAAAATCTATGGTTAATTTGTACAGTGCGTAAATCCTAATTGTATTTATGTGATGGATCACGGTCAAATTGTGGAGCCGGGAAACACGAGGACTTACTGGCGCTTGATAGTATATATGCTCTTGTGTGGGGCGTGAAATCTGGAATTTAGCCCCACTACAAGGTTGGGTTTACCATAAACCAAACCCAACAAAGCCTTAATAATGTTGGGTTACCCTGCGGGAAGCCGCTTTGCGTCTACGTTCCTCAACCCAACCTATGCCAGTTTTAGTTTTTAGCCTTAACCCAAGCGTATTGATTAGTCATCAGTCATTAGTATCAATGACCAATGACTAATTAACTTTTCGGGAATTTAAATTAAAAATAACAACCAAAAAGAATTTAAGCGAACATTGCCTGTTTATCAGCGCGATGGATTGTATTGTAAAGCTGATAAATATAAAAGAAATTGATGAAAAGCTGAATCAATTCCTAGTTAATTGAGATTTATGAGTTCTAACTGGCATTCTTCAATAAATCTAACTGTAGACAGATGAAAAATGAAACGTTAGTGTTAATAGGAATGTCTTATTTTTGTGTTTAGGCTAGATTCAAGTCTAGGCGCTAGAGAAAAAGAGTTAATCACTTAAAGATTTTTCCTAATTGTACTGCATCCTGCCCACAGCCAGCCCCTAGACATAGGTTTTATTACTCATGCTCAACGTCTCCACTCAAAATTCTCAGCAAAATCAGCAATTAATTGACAATACTGACTGGAACGTTATTGAAACGGAGTTTGACCCGACGCAGTTGCACCATAAAGAAACCGTCTTCACTCTTGGTAATGGGTTGTTAGGAGTGCGGGGTACGTTTGAAGAAGGGTATTCCCAGGATTTCCCAGCCACACTTATCCACGGTGTTTATGATGATGTGGCAATTACTCATACCGCACTGGTAAACTGTCCCAACTGGCTGCCATTGGTAGTGAAAGTAGGAGGCGTTCGCTTTAGCATGGAAAGTGGCGAGATTCTCAACTACGAACGTCGGCTTGATCTGCGTTTGGGTTTAGTTAGCCGTGATGTGCGGTGGCGTAGTCCTAATGGTCATACCCTAGATTTTCACTTTGAGCGTTTCACCAGTTTAGCAGACCAACATGTTTTGGCAATTCGCGCTCAAATTACATCCGTAGACTTTGAGGGTGAAATTACTGTCGAAGCAGAGTTTGACAATGAACCAGATACCCAAGGCGTTAAACATTGGCGAACTTTAAACCAAGGTGGCATAGATCAGATTATCTGGCTCAATAGTCAAACTATCCACTCAGGTATTCAACTTGGTATGGCTGCTAAGTTAGTGGTAGATGGTGACGAAACTACACCCGTATGCGTTGAGAATGCTTCTAGTTCTCCCATTTTGACAACTACCTTGGAGTTATACCCAGGAAAAACGGCGATTGTCGAAAAGATTGTCACCCTGTTTACTTCACGGGAAACAGAAATCCCCATTGCCGCCGCCTTACAAAGACTCGCTGATGAACCCAGATATGCTACCCTATTGGCAGCTCACATTGCTGCATGGGATCAAGTGTGGCAAGACAGTGACATTATTATAGAAGGCGATCGCTTGGCTCAATTGAGCGTCCGTTACAATCTTTTCCAATTACTAGCTGTAACACCGCGCCACGATAGTCGGGTGAGTATCCCTCCCAAAACCCTCTCTGGTTTTGCCTACAGCGGACACATCTTTTGGGATACGGAAATATTCATCCTCCCCTTCCTCACCTTAACTCAACCAGCCCTAGCGCGGAACTTGCTCACCTACCGCTACCACACCTTAGCAGGAGCTAGACGCAAAGCTCAAGAAGCAGGTTATCAAGGAGCAATGTTTGCTTGGGAAAGTGCTACTACTGGCGATGAAGTGACTCCGCGTTGGGTACCTGCTCCCAACGGTGAATTAATCCGCATCTGGTGCGGTGACATTGAAGTGCATATCACCGCAGATGTCGCCTATGCCGTTTTACACTACTGGCAAACTACTAACGATGATGACTGGATGCGCGATTATGGCGCAGAAATTATCCTTGATACGGCTGTTTTTTGGGAAAGTCGGGTGCAGTGGAACCAAGAGCGCCACAGTTATGACATCCTAGATGTGATTGGCCCTGATGAAAATCACGATCGCGTCGATAATAATGCCTTCACCAATTTGATGGTACGGTGGCATTTGCAGTCAGCTTTGGCGCTGTGGGACTGGCTCAAACAAGCTTACCCTGAAATCTCAGCAGAACTGGTACAAAAACTCAACTTAACCACAGAGCGTCTGCACCGATGGGCGGAAATCCAAGAGCGTCTATTTGTCAATGAAGATGCCCAAACGGGTTTAATTGAGCAATTTGAAGGCTTTTTCCAGTTAGAAGACGTTAACCTTGCTGATTACGAACCGCGCAGCAAATCATTGCAAGGTTTGTTGGGAATTGAAGCCACAAGCCAAAAGCAGATTCTCAAGCAGCCAGATGTATTGATGCTCTTGTATTTATTGCGCGATCGCTACGACTATAACACCCTCGCCACCAACTGGGACTATTACAACCAGCGCACCGACCACAGCTATGGTTCTTCATTAGGCCCAGCCATTCACGCTATTTTAGCTTGCGACCTCAATCAACCAACCGAAGCTTATACGCACTTTCTGCGATCGGCCTTGGTAGACTTAGAGGATGTGAGACTCAACGCCGCCGAAGGAATTCACGCCGCCAGTGCTGGAGGAGTTTGGCAAGCAGTAGTTTTTGGATTTGGCGGGATTCGGATGACTCAGTTTGGCCCCGTTGCCTGTCCCAACCTACCACCTAACTGGACGCGTTTGAAGTTTCGCCTGCAATGGCGTAACGAGTGGTATGACTTCGACTTACAAGCTGAAGCAGAAGCCAAAGTTCCCGTTTTGGCAAATACACACTCGAAAATTAGTGAGGTTATCTTCGAGTTAGATGAAGTTTTCATCGATAGCTAAGAGTTTCACTAGTAGAAGCCATATAGCGGTTCTCGTTTACGTGAGGTACACCCGTAGGGGCACGGCAGTGCCCATACGTGTCAACTTAACGTGAAACCCTTGTCGAAACGTGATATTGAGTTCATTTACTTACTGTTACTCACCGCGTTACCCCACCCTAACCCTCCCCGTATGTATTGGGGAGGGAACTAGATTCCTTTTTCCCCCCTTTCCAAGGGGGGATTAAGGGGGGTAAAACGTATGTGGAACAAGCATTTGAGCTTAAGTTGACACCCGTAGGGGCACGGCACTGCCCCTACGGGTGTACTTTCGCCATCAGCCCTGAACTTCAGTTCTGGGCGGGATATCATATCATGTCCGGTAAATTACTTGTGATATGTCATTGCGAGTGCAACGTAGTGGAACGTTCGCGTCTCGTAGAGAAGCAATCACAAGGTCTCTGCGATTGCTTCTCTTCGAGACGCTCCGCGAACACTCCGTTCGCAATGACAAGCGTTCAACTGGACATGATATCAGTGAGTGTGACAGTTTCACTCTGACAAAAATGTGGGTAGAGGATTTTTCGACTTGTGCGTACACCGTCGCTATTTTCTACTGAGGGACTGCTGCTAATTTGATCTTCTTACAAATATCCACCCAAGCTTTATTCTCTTGTGCTGGGTTCAGGCTGTCTAAAGGTTGATTGGGAGGGTGCGCTGACTGATACTTTTCAATTTCTGTTTCGTCATAGCTGCTAAAACTCAACGGTATCCAAATAATCGTAAGTCCTTCGGCTTCAGCTGCATCTAATAATGGGGGTAACTCATTATCAGCAATAAAATCTGATGCTAAAAAGTCGGGGCTGACCAACAATACTGCCACTTTTGCTGCTACTAAAGCATTTTCAATTGCTTCACGCCACTTAGCACCAGCTTGAATTTTGGTATCGTCCCACACGACCAGATTTTGATTGCGAATCATTGGTTTGAGGTGTTTCTGGAGTTTAGTAAGCCACTCCTGATCTTGATGACTATAGCTGATGAAAACTTGATTTCTGGTTACAGTTTCAGACATGAGTATTTGTGGATTTTGTGAAGTGAGTAAAACATCGTCAATTAGTCTGCGGACATCTACCATATCACCGCTATCCAGGCACTGGATTTCGTAGCGATTATTTTCCCGGAATTTGTACAACACGTCTCGGCGGTAAAAATGAGGCGTTTGACTATCATTACAGCTTTCACAATTACAAGGAACAAGTGTTTGATATTTTAGACGTTCGTAAGAATCATGGATTTTATCTAGTTCATTAGTGATAACTGCTAGCAGTTCTTTCTTGCGGTTTCCTGCTACGCGGACTTTAATTTCTCGCTTATTATATTGTTCAATGACTTCGGCACGGCTTTGATATTTATTGAGAACAACGCCAGTTTTCCAAACGAGGGTTTGTTGTTCAATTAAAGAATGCATTTCGACAATAAAGCGCGTAAGAATACCTTTCGGCATGAAATCATAGGTGTAGCGCAGGATGAGATTGTTAGATTCATCCCAATTGAAATCAGGCTGATTGGTAGAAAGTAGGTGAGGTGCAATATAATTTTGGCGATTACCTGGAATTTCATAGCACAGCTTAAATCGCATCATCAAATGTAGCAGTTCGTCTTGCATTTCGGCATACTCTACGTCTTGCCAGATATCTGCAAGATCATCTTTAGAAAAACGACCTTTCTTTTCTATGACTTGTTTATTGTCCAGAACTTTGTAGACGGCACTAGTGCCCCATTCCGGTTTGAGAATAACAGTATTTTTTAAAAATGGATCACCCTGAAAGTGCAGAAAAACCCCAAGGTCATGTAGATAGCGGCTGAGTAGCAGCATATCTTTCTTATCAGTTAAACTATTGACTCGGCAAAGACTGTAATATTCTTCGACGCTGATGTAATTGCGGGAATAGTTCTCTAGGGCGGCTCGAACTCTCACCCAGAGTTTTGGTAAAGGAGTACCAACGTGGGGAAGCTTGCTGATGTATTGCCCAATAACATCTTTAATCTCCGTTAAACCTCGATTGGTGGCTAGATTAGTTGCAAGAGTTTCCTTGAGGTTAGTAAATTCTCCCCGCAATTGCCGCTCATTGACTTCGCACTGACGGTCTTGTTTTTCATTTTTGATAATGAGGACGGGGCTATTGTCACTCAATAGTTCCACAACCTTGAGCCAGTAAGAAAAATCTGTGTTTTCTTTGCGAGTATCAGCGACTAATACATAGAGAGAACGTTCAGTAAGGAAAAACTGGTGCGTGTGGTGATAGATTTCTTGCCCGCCAAAGTCCCAAATATTGATGCGAAAATCTTGCCCATTAGGCAGTGTGAATTTCCACTGAATAACATCAATGCCTTCGGTCGATTTTTCCTCTGCTTGAAGTTCATAAGTTTCGTTGGCAATTTTCTTGGCTAGAGAGGTTTTACCTGCTCCCCCTTCACCCACAATGAGGAATTTTGCTTCATATAAAGGTTCCGTCTCTTTTGGATTTTGCACACGGAAATAAAAATCTAGAATTTCTTTCGCATTAGCTGAACTTAAAATTTCGGGTGGAATGGGGACTGGATTACCATGAAGCCTCAACGCTTCTAGGTTGGGTAATTGACAAATATCTGCTGGCAGTGTCGTCAGTTGATTGTCGTTGAGGTTGAGCGATCGCAGGTTGGTGAGTTGGACAATTTCCGGTGGCAGACTGCTCAGTTGATTGTCGTTGAGGTTGAGCGATCGCAGGTTGGTGAGTTGGACAATTTCCGGTGGCAGACTGCTCAGTTGATTGTCGCTGAGGTAGAGGGTTTGCAGGTTGGTGAGTTGGACAATTTCCGGTGGCAGACTGCTCAGTTGATTACTGAAGAGGTAGAGGGATTGCAGGTTGGTGAGTTGGACAATTTCCGGTGGCAGACTGCTCAGTTGATTGTAGCCGAGGTTGAGGGATTGCAGGTTGGTGAGTTGGCCAATTTCTGGTGGCAGACTGCTCAGTTGATTAATGCCCAGGTCGAGGGATTGCAGGTTGGTGAGTTGGCCAATTTCCGGTGGCAGACTGCTCAGTTGATTAATGCCCAGGTCGAGGGATTGCAGGTTGGTGAGTTGGCTAATTTCCGGTGGCAGACTGCTCAGTTGATTTCTGCTGAGGTCGAGGGTTTGCAGGTTGGTGAGTTGTCCAATTTGCGGTGGCAGACTGCTCAGTTGATTTCTGCGGAGCTTGAGGGTTTGCAGGTTGGTGAGTTGGACAAATCCCGGTGGCAGACTGCTCAGTTGATTACCGTAGAGGTCGAGGGTTTGCAGGTTGGTGAGTTGTCCAATTTGCGGTGGCAGGCTTGTTAAGCCTTTGCTAGAAAGGTCTAAATTTGTAACCTTCTCTGCAACAGCTTTTTGAATAATTTCCAGCAGTTCTTCGTTAGTCATTTGGGGTTTTATAGAGGCGATACCTGACGACGAGTTGCTGCTTGGACGCGCAGCAGAAAAATTGAGCTAATTAATAATGTACCCTGTATCAAGGATTGCATTGAGGCGAGGTGGAATCACAAGTTAAAAGGGCGGTTAAAAACCACGGCTACACAGGCAAAACCCACCTTTCCTTGCGGAACGCTACGCGAACGTGGGTTAAGGAGAATCCTTGATTTTGTTATTAGTCCACGGAGGTGGACTTTGTTTGTATAGCCGCGATTTCTAATCGCCTAGTATATTTGCTTCAAATAATAAGTCTGAACACAGCAAAATATCTAACTTTTTGTATTTGACTTTAATATTGTTGTGTAATCTTATGTAACTTTATGGCTATAGCTTTCCACATTGCCCAGATTCCATCCAATATATAAATATGCCAGAAACTCAATCAAGCCCTCATACACATACAAACACATCAACCAAAGCAGATACCTTACCTGCATCTGTGATCTCCTCTTCTACTTCTCAAGAAATCTACGATGTTGTAGTGGTTGGTGCTGGGCCTATTGGGTTAGCAACTGCCATTGGCTTACGTAAACGTGGTATTGAAAATGTCCTTGTCATCGATCAAACTCGCGCCTTTCGTCAAGTTGGACAAACAGTGGATCTTCTCCCCAATGGATTAAAAGCTCTCAAACATTTAGATCCTAATGCTTACGAAAAAGTCAAAAAAACTGGACTTGGTTTATTGAATCCCAAGCAGTCTAATGGTCAGGAAACTGTCGAATCTACTCAAAAGCAACAGCCTCCAAAGGCTTCACCCCAATGGGTTTACAAAAATTTGCAGGGTAAGATAATTAATTCAATTTCGCTTAGTTTTGATGACTGGTTTGAAGATTATGGCGAGGGTCGAGTATCAATTTCTTGGTACAATTTGCAGACAACCCTCAGACAGCTACTTCCACCAGACCTAGTTAAAGCTAATCACCGTTGCATTAATGTTGTGAATGAGCCGGAAAACGGTTGTGTCCGCATAGATTGTGTAGGTGACACAGGAATAGAAGCCAACCCTTATGCCTATTGGACAGATGGGCAGAAAGATAATGATAAGCAGCCCCAAAACTCGGATATTGCCCCCCAAGAATTAGTAACAAAATCCATTAGAGCTAAACTAATTGTTGCAGCAGATGGGATTAATTCTACAGTTCGTAGGCTGCTTTACACAGATACTCAATATCATGATTTTGCCCGACCTGAATACTCTGGGTTTGCAGCTATATTGTGTAGGGAAATAGCTGAAGTACCAAAGGAACTATGGACAAAACTAGAAGAAGATTTTTTTCAAGACTCACCACTTGTAACAATCACTAATGATGAAATAACTGAAAATTCTGTTTGTATAAATAACATCAGGATAATATTATTTTGCAGACCAACTGGTGAACTTGGGTACATAATACATCTTGCTTTGCCTTTAGACTCATTGCAAGGAAAATCAGAAAGTTCTTTAATTGATTTAGCTTTGCAGGAGTTGGAAAAAGCAGGGTTTCCTGATGCGCTCAAGCAATTAGTGCGTCTGTCTCCTCCTGCCAATATGCAGCAGCGCCCATACTACATTCACCCTGCTACCACTTCCGATTCTCTACAAGTTTCTAACCCAACTGACCTCAATCCTGAAGCTAATCCTGCCAAAATTCCACCAGCCTGGAGTGTAGGGCGAATCGTCTTAGTTGGCGATGCCGCACATGGAATGCCTCCCTTCATGGCTCAAGGAGCTAATCAAGGATTGGAAGATGCACTAATAGTTACAACACTCATCGCTAAAATTGCTGAGGAGAATAACTGGAACGATCTGCAAGCTATAGCCAAAGCCTTCGAGAAATATGAGTATCTTCGTCGCCCATTGATGTCATACGTCCAAAAAGCAACATTAAAGCGATCGCCCCACTCGTCAGATAAAGAGTGGGAGGACTACAGCCAACAGATATATCGCCGTGATTTCGACCAAGTAATAGAGGCCTTGTAGTGGGAGCAACTCGATTTTGTGAGATGCGGAAACAGCAGGGGGAGCAGGGGATGCAGGGGATGCAG
>NZ_WBKL01000094.1:0-39872 GCF_015714705.1 Nostoc sp. NZL
GACCTAGATGGAGCCGATCAACTGCTACCCAACATTGTTGCTGACACAGTTTTAGCAGATAAAGGCTATGATGCGGATGAGCGAGTCATTGAGCGGCTTCAGGCACAAGGTAAAACCGCAGTGATTCCCCCCAAGCGTAACCGTAATAACCCTCGTGACTACGACCAAGATTTGTACAAAGCCCGTCACCTAATTGAAAACTTCTTTGCAAAACTCAAGCAGTATCGAGGGATTGCAACGCGCTACGATAAACGCGCTACCAACTTTCTGGGTGCAATTTATCTAGCTGCTTCTGTTATTTGGCTCAATTGATGACACGCCCTAGGACTGACGCAAAATATTTCTCAAACTCTGATTTCTCCGTGTCCTCTGCGCCTCTGCGGTTCGTTATTCCCTAAGTGTAGAAATAATTCGATTAAATAATAGTACCAATTAAAGGTGCGATCGCTTCCAGAGGTTATTTTTATAGTTGTTGAAAACTATTTTTAGTTTAATTGAGCGTAATATTCTTCGCAACACCGTTGCTATGTTCAGGCTTGTTTTGACTTAGGGGTAAAGGCTCTTGAGAAAGGGATTCTAAAAATTTAACTGCTTTTAGTAAAGATTCTCCCGATAATTGTTCTAGCAGTGTTATTCCTTTTGAGCGAATTTCTTCAGGTGGAGTCATGGACAAGTTGACCTTATTTACATCTAGGTTCAACTGTAATCCAAGTTTTCTGTCATCCTGTCTTCCTAAAGTCTTATCCTTGCAGGTTTTTCCCTGTTGTAACTCTGAGCTAGTTATGAGCAGTGGAATCGTGGCGACATCATAATCATCCTGCTCTAATAATATTTTGAATGCCTGAAAACATCGAGTGAGAGAGTATCGATCAACTTTGTTGTTACAGCTAAAAATCTTACACAGGGTATGAGAGTCTAAACCTGTCTTAACACTCAGATTTATGAGTGTAAATCGCTTGTTACCGTTTTCATTAAATTCTGTTTGTTGTTTTGCTAACTCAAGTTTATGTAATCCTTTAGGCGTAAGGATTACACCACGTATGCGTTGTTTTGGAAGCATAAAGAATACAGTTAGATTTGATTTCCGCAACACTTTAGGCAAAAAAGAGAGTCAGCCGAGAGGGAAATCACAACTTCCAATGAGCATCCGGTTTTGGCAGATAGTTTTTTATACAACCCATATAGAGGTGCTTATTATATTTCTTCCAAAAGTGGATGCGCTCAAATTACACTCCCAGTAGTTTGATTTTAGGAATGTTATTCAACAGTAAATTTTTAATAGTCTGAGTATACAGATATCAGATGGAGATTGAACAGAGTATAGTGAATAAAAAATGTAACTTTAAATACTACAACCTCATGAAACGCACAGTTTGAATAATATGTAACTAAATTGGCTTTGCTGAGTTTTAGATAATTTTTCGTTCTTTTGGGCGAAAAATCAATCTTTTACTTTGCTCAAAATTCTCAATTTCTCAGTCATTGAAGAGATTTATACTGATGGTTTAGAGCGACAATTGTAATAATTATTAATTTATCTGGGCTTAAGTTGGCAAACTTCCATTGCTTTAGAGATATTGCAAAGTATACTCTCTTCCAATGAGTACACTTTAAGGTTCTAAGCATTGGCGACTTTAGCTGGTGGCTTGACTGACATTAACGCACTGCCTGGACTTAAATCGCTTTGGGCTGAAACCCTTGGTGATCCTGGCATCTGTGTTGCTATTCTTGACGGTCCAGTAGATCAGTCTCATCCTTGCTTTAAGGGTGTCCAGTTTACTCAGTTACAGACTTTAATGCCAGGTGTCGCTGATAAAGGGTGGGCTTCACAGCATGGAACTCATGTTGCAAGCATCATCTTTGGTCAACAAGGTAGCCCTGTCTCTGGTATTGCTCCTGGCTGCCGCGGGCTGATTGTTCCCATATTTAGCGATGGGGCAGAAGGCTCTCTAGCTCCTTGTTCTCAGATTGATTTGGCACGAGCCATTACGCAAGCGGTTGAGCAGGGAGCAAATGTGATTAACATTAGTGGCGGTCAGTTGGCTGCATCGGCTGAATCTGATCGATTACTTGCTAATGCTATCCGTTTGTGCCAGGAAAACAACGTTCTCATCGTTGCGGCTGCGGGAAATGATGGCTGTGAATGTCTCCATGTTCCTGCTGCTCTTGAGTCCGTACTCGCTGTGGGGGCAATGGATGCTCAAGGAAATCCCATCGGGTTTAGTAATTGGGGTAAGGCTTACCAAAACCAAGGCATTCTGGCTTTGGGTGAAAACATACTGGGTGGAAGTCCTGGCAGTGGGACTGCTCTCAAAAGTGGTACTAGCTTTGCGACTCCGATTGTGTCGGGCATTGTGGCTCTGTTGTTGAGTATTCAATTGCAACGGGGAGAAAAACCTGACCCCCACGCTATCCGTGATGCCATTCTTAAGAGTCCTTTGCCTTGCAACCAACAAAACGGTTTAGATAGCCGTCGGTGTTTAGTCGGTAGGCTTAATATTTCTGGAGCATACACTCTAATTGCAAAAGGAGGAATCAAACCATTGTTGAACGAAAAGCTAGAGGAAGTCATACTCCAACCAAGTGAAGCTGACAATCTGATCGAACAACCTCAACCGAGTGAGGCTCAAACATCAATACCCATCACTATGTCAATAGGAGCAAACCCAATGGTGGTTACTCCTAGCAATAAAACCACTTCTTCCGTCGCTCCTTCTGAGTGTGCCTCCTGTGCGGGAGGTGGTTCACCGCAGATAGTTTATGCTCTAGGACAATTAGGTTACGACTTTGGCTCTCAAGCTCGCTTGGACTCTTTTATTCAAGCTATTTTCCCTAATAATCCCCCTAGAGGTATTCCTGAAGATATTCTTCTGAACTATCTTTCTGAAAATCCTTATTATGCACAATCGCTGATTTGGACAGTTGAACTGGATGCTACGCCAATTTATGCGATTCTCCCTTCGGGACCCTTTGCAGGTGTAGTTTATGATCGTCTGCGTGAGTTCCTAAGTGATGGGAATATAGAACGAGTCTCGATTCCAGGTTACTCAGGAGGTAGCATCAGGCTAATGTCTGGTCAAGTTGTTCCTGCTATCATCCCGGAAGTGCGAGGTATGTATGGTTGGTCACTTGAAGCTTTATTAAACGTTTTGATTGAAGATGGTACGGAGGAAGGAGTAACGAGAGAGGTATTACAAGACAGAATTCGAGAAGTCCTAGACCGAATCTACTATGACTTCCGTAACCTGGGCGTAACTCCTCAAGAGCGGGCGCTAAACTTCTCAGCAACCAATGCTTTTCAACTCTCCATTGCTATTTCTACAGCCAGTGAGAATGATCAAGTGCTTGACACTATTGACGTAGAAAAGAGTCCTATCTGTCGCCCTGATTCAGATTGCTATGACGTGAAGCTAAGGTTTTTTAACCCAGAGAATAGCCGACGCGCCAGAAAAGTCTATCGATTTACGATTGATGTTAGTGATGTAATTCCGGTTACTATCGGTCGGATGCGCTCCTGGTCTGAAGCATAGACAAAGTTCAACGTAAAACAATCTAAACAAGGAAAACCATTATGAAACTTCCCATCCAAGCTCAACCTGTCATGAGAAAAGTCGGCGTGATAAAGAACTATAAGGAGCTAACTGATGCTATTGTTCCATCGGTGGATTGTGGTGAATGTAAACTCAAGTTTGCACAGTGTGGTTTAGCAGTGACTTTTGATCTCCTCAATCCTTTGGAATTAGTTAAACTCATATCTACTGGTCGATACGAAGTTTCTGAAGCATGTAAGTGGGTTGATGAGCATCAGCATGAATGTAACCCCTGTTTTCCTGAACGCACCATAACATATAGAGATATTATTAGAGACGCTATGTAGGATAATTTGGCGGAGAAAATAGGGGCTTAAGGATCACTCCACAGAAGATCCCCCCCAACAAAAAAACTGGCATATAAGGGTGATTACGCTTTGCTCCAAGAAATTGGCTTCGGGTTTTGCTTGGATCTATAAGTGATCGCACTACTGTAGGTAGCGATCACTTATCTTGTAGTGACTGTCTTGATTGTCAAGCGATCACTATATTTATTTAAAGCTAATGTTATTGAGTATTCTCTCATTCTGCCACTGTGATTGCTCCCTAATTAGATTGATCTAAATTTAGCATTTTTCTACGCTGTAAAAAGACTGGCTTATAAATTTCTATTGTGGTTGCTACTGTCAGTCTGATGCGCCCCTGGTCTGAGGCATAAACAAAGTTCAACCTAAAATAATATAAACAAGGAGAAATAATTATGAAATTACCAATCCAAGCTCAACCTGTCACGAGAAAGATCGGCACGACGAGAATTTTGCACTCCATACTTGTGCAAACTTTATCCCTAGACCCATGTTCACCATCAGGAAAGATGTGTGGAGGGTTTGTTGGTGTCAAATGCTGTCCTGGTGGGGAGTGTAAATTTTCACCAGGATCTGATTTTGGCTATTGCTATGGGGGCATCGAACCTTAGTGCTATTGCCAGTAATGTAGCGACTGTCTTGAATGTTAAGCAGTCGCTACATTTATTTACAGCTAATGTTATTGAGTATTCTCTCATTCTACCACTGTGATCGCTCCCTAATTAGATTTATATAAGCAATCACGAAATTCTATTACACTGCGGTATCTCAAATCGTGTAATTGAGAAATGGTTGTATAAGAGAGGAATCGTTTAAAACATCATTGCGGTCATTTATAGAAAGAGATTATATGGAAAATATGGTACAGACTAAGAGTAAATTGGAGCGAGGCTATGAGCTATTTAAAGAGCAGTTAAAGTCTTTGTTATCCTTTCTGAATATTTTTGCTATTTCCACAATTATTTTTTACCTTTGCATGTTTCTTCCGTATGCAACATTAACTGGAAATGTTGCAGATTGGGTAAAAGATGTATATACAAAAACAGAAATTAGTTCAAATAAGGATCTAAAAAATTGCGTATATAATGTGCAAGATATAACCGCGAAAGCTAAAGAAAAGCAAGATACACGAAATGAAAAACGTTTTGGTGATTTTGATACGCTTGAAAAGCGGCTCACTGATTTCAAGACACCTCTCATAGATAAAATCCCTATATCTGCTAGAGAAGCTATATTATATTTTCCAATTTTGATTACTATCTTTTTGCTAATGCTCTCACTACGTTTCCGTGAGGTAGTCAATACACATGAAGCTCTTTTAAACAAAAAAGGTGAGCAAGATGACTTTGGCATGAAAGGATATGCTCAAATTCCCTTGCTGAACATTGTGTTCTTAGTATCCTTGATATCGATTATCTATCTTCTTTCTTTTGGGCAACTTATAGCTAAAATTTATTGCAATGACTGCAATTTGCTAAACATATTAAGAGAAGGAATATTCTATCGACAGAATGAAAGTTGGTATAATTTCTTCTATGGTATAAGCATATTATTTTTTATTACTTCTATTGTACTTATTTTTAAGTTTGCCAGAAAATATTGTAAAAATAGTTCTTTGAATTGATTAGTCCTAACTGGCGATCGCTCTTTCATTCTAGGTGCGATCACTGTTAAGCTCTCATTTTGCAGGTCAGAAGTCCAGTTATAGGTTTAAGGATGACACCAGGGGCGATCACTTGGCTATCGCACTCTTTTGCTGCTTGAATTAAGCAAAAGTCGCTTGCTTAATTCAAGCAGGGTGTCTACAAAGAATTAAGTCAGACAGAAATCACTCTTTTGATTTTTAGTAAATGCGATCGTATAAAATTGTGCCGCAGTAGAACTTTTGGATTTTTTTGGGATGGTAGTATGATTGAATTGTACAACTTTATTTTTCCCAAGTGTTGAGTAGCTAACGATAGAATAATGCTTTGTCGGTGATAAAATTATACAGCTTTTTTATTTGCCTACACGTTTAAACACTACTACAAGCTAATATGCAATTACTCATAATTTTTTGAGTACTACCTCAAAAAAACCTTTATTTAAAAGTTGCGCGATGACACAGACAACTACAGAGCGTCTATACTCTTTTGAAGAATATCTCGCTTATAACGATGGTACTGATAGCCGTTATGAACTGGTGGATGGGAAACTAGAACGCATGAATCCACCAACTTTTAGACATTTACTACTTGCTAAATTTCTTGAACAGACATTTGACACAGAAATCAATCGCTTGAGTTTACCTTGGCTATGCTTTAGGGAAGCAGGGGTAAGAACAGGATGGCGAAAGTCAAGATTGCCTGATGTTTATGTTGTAAGGACTGAACAGGTAATGGAATTCCTTGATGAGTCTGCTGTTTGTCAGTCTGCGCCGATATTAGTAGTAGAAGTTGTCAGTCCTGATTCAGTAAAACGCGATTATCGATATAAACGTTCTGAATATGCAGCGTTAGAGATTCCTGAATATTGGATTGTAGATCCAATAGAGTCAAAAATTACGATTTTATTGTTGTCAGAAGGATTGTACGAGGAAAAAGAGTTTAGCGGGAGCCAGCAAATTGTGTCTGCAACTTTCCGGGAAATTGCGTTTACAGTTGAACAAGTGTTGTCTGCGGGTAATGTTGGTTAAAAAATAGACCATCCCTTCTGCTAGTTATGACAAAACCGTAAAACTCTGGGTTTACTTAAATAACCTAGAGGATTTAATTGGATACAGTTGTGCTAAGTTACGTGGTTATTTACAGTCACTCAATGTATGCGATCGCACTTTCGGGAAACTTTCGAGGCGATCGCTTTCAGAGGTTATTTTTATATAGCGATCCGATTTGATTTATAAAATTATTTGCGTAGCAAATATACCAGGCGATTAGAAATTGCGGCTACACAAACGAAGTCCGTCCACGCACAAGCTTCTTTTAATCTTGGGTTCCTGAAACCATTATTAAATTATTCGTTGTATTCGGTTGAAGTTCTCTAGGATGTTCTGTTTGAATGAATTCATCAAACAATTTGAAAAACTGATCTAGTGCAGTGTGTTCATCTTGGGAAAAAAATAAAATAATCTGATCCCAAGTCTGATTGGAAGTTAAATTAAACCTCTGCTGAATCCAGGTTTGAAATGCTGAAAATTCCTGTTCTTGTTGTGTTTGAGGGATTCCTATCTGGCGACGGGCAAAGCAGTAACCTGCAAGAAAAGTGCGGAGATTGGATATAGAAGGTCGTCCTAAATACATAGCAGGACGTTTCCGTATATTGTGGATTAGGTCATATAAATCAACCATCTGTCCCTCTTGCTTAAAAATCGGTTTCGGTGATTTGGAAATTGCCGCCTAAATCTAGAGCAGGGCAGTATAGGTTATTAATCCAGTCTACTCTGGAAATTCCTTCAGGGTGGATGTTGTCAAAAATGAGTTCTTGCCCATTAATTTCAACGGCGATCGCTTCATGTCGCCCATTAATAGAAATATTTTGTTGGAGGCGTTCATGGTAAATGTTGCAGAAAGGATCTTCTGTACTACCCGTGAACAGACTAATCTGTTTACCATAAATGTTTTGATTAATCAGGAATTGGCGTAGGGCCATAGCACAGGAAACACATTCAAAAATCTGGAACTGTCTAGCGATCGCACTTAGTTTACTTTGAAGGCTAGCCTTGGTCATGATGTACTTGTGTCAATTTCCCAGTGCTACCCATTAGTGAGCGTAGGTGCAGCCCAACCTAGGCATCGCTGTATACAATAACTCTATTCTTTTTGATGATGAAACCGAATTCCTAAAAAAATGTCATAAACAAACTCAAAAAAGTCTTTTTTCTGCAACAATCCTGAAGTTTGATAACATCCTTTTTCATCTAACAGGGGCTTCATGACATAGTATGCGGGTTGGTAATTATACCAAGGAATCGAAGGCCACAAATGATGAATTAAGTGGTAATTCTGTCCCATAATCAGAATATTGAGAACTTGGTTTGGGTAGACGCGAGCATTTTTCCAGCGATCGCGCTCCGCAAAAGGACGATGGGGCAAATAGTCAAAAAATAATCCCAGTGCTATCCCCACCACAAAAGCAGGTATAAACCAAAAATTCAGAATGTAACCCAAAAAGTGGTATTGCACTGATATATAAACAATTACACCGACAATTAAGCGGCTGATGAACCATTCTAATAGCTCATATTTACGCCACAACCGCCGTTGAAAGAAAAACACCTCATGGTACAAAAACCGTACCGCAATCAGCCACAGGGGGCCACCCGTAGAGACATAATGATCTGGGTCATCCTTGGGATGATTGACATGTCCATGATGCTGTAAATGCACCCGCGTAAATACAGGAAAAGCAAAAGCTAGCATCAACGCACTACCATGCCCTAACATCGCATTCATTACTCGGTTGCGATGGGCTGATTGGTGACAAGCGTCGTGAATTACCGTCCCAGCACAATGTAAGGCAATAGTATTAACGCAAAAGCATAACCAGTGCGGCCATTCCCAAAGCCAGTAACCAAAGTTGGATAACACCAGCATTGCCACAGCTACAGAAAACAGCAGCAGCGTGGGATTAAAATCACCAGGAGGCGCTAAAAATTCCTTAGGCGGGATTGTCAGTGGCTTTTGTGCCTCCGATGTGATCATCTCTAACATTGACTCCTTCTTAATCAAACATTACGAATATACGATAAAGATTAGGGAAGAATAAAGTTTTGCAAACTTTTGTATAGCAAGATTTATCCACAGCTTTGCATATCAGTAGATGAATAACGCTATGATTCCAGACGTAGCCTAGTCTTTACTGATAAGTGGGATATGACAATTGGCAAGAAGTGATGGGATAAACTCCTTCGTGGGGAGGATGGATACAAGATTGATGTACTATATCTAGTCTATCCCACAGCCCCCACTCTCCCATAAACCCTCTCTAACTGCTTATATCTTTGATTGATATAGCAGTGACTGAAAAGGAGATGCCACTTAAGTTACGATGACTTCCCAGATAGCTCCCTAACTTCAGCCCCTATGCAATTAAGAGATTCTCTGCGCCGGACAAAAATTGTCGCTACTATTGGCCCCGCCACTAGCAGTCCTGAAATGCTCAAGGCGATTATTGAAGCGGGAGCCACGACGCTGCGGCTAAACTTCTCCCACGGAACTCATGCCGACCATCAGCGTAGTATTCGCTTAATTCGGCAAACCGCTTTTGAATTAAATCAGCCAGTGGCTATTCTCCAAGACTTGCAGGGCCCAAAAATTCGCTTGGGGAAGTTTGACAACGGGTCTATAGTTGTGGCAAAAGGCGATCGCTTCACCTTGACAAATCGTCCGGTGGTCGGTACTCAGGAAATTAGCTGCGTCACCTACGATTATTTAGCCGAAGAAGTCCCAGTTGGTGCAAAAATCCTCCTCGATGATGGACGAGTAGAAATGGTTGTGGAGGAGATTAACCGGGACAAAGGTGATTTGCATTGTCGCATCACTGTACCGGGAAAACTTTCTAACAACAAAGGCGTAAACTTTCCTGGCGTTTACCTATCAATTAAGGCAATGACCGACAAAGACCGAGAGGATCTGATGTTTGGTCTAGATCAGGGTGTAGATTGGGTAGCACTTTCCTTTGTTCGCAATCCGCAGGATTTGATCGAAATTAAAGAGCTAATTTCCAGTACAGGCAAGCAAGTGCCAGTGGTTGCCAAAATTGAAAAGCACGAAGCCATCGAACAAATGGAGGCAGTTCTGGCTTTGTGTGATGGCGTGATGGTTGCCAGAGGCGACTTAGGAGTGGAATTGCCAGCAGAAGATGTTCCGGTACTCCAAAAGCGGCTAATTGCCACAGCAAATCGCTTGGGGATTCCCATCATCACTGCTACTCAGATGTTAGACAGTATGGTGAGCAATCCCCGTCCCACTCGCGCTGAAGTGTCGGATGTGGCAAATGCGATTTTAGACGGCACAGACGCGGTGATGCTTTCTAATGAAACCGCTGTCGGTAGCTACCCTGTAGAAGCAGTGGCGACGATGGCACGAATTGCCGAGCGCATGGAGCAGGAGGAAGCTCAACACTTAAACTTACGTTCTTTGAGAGATTCCCGACGCTCAATTCCCAATGCGATTAGTCAAGCTGTCGGTCAAATTGCCGAACAACTAGGCGCAGCGGCAATCATGACCCTAACGCAAACTGGGGCCACAGCTCGCAATGTCTCTAAGTTCCGTCCCCAGACACCAATTTTGGCAGTGACACCCCATGTGAATGTGGCGCGGCAGCTACAAATGGTGTGGGGAGTAAAACCCCTGTTGGTGCTAGGATTACCTTCTACTGGTCAGACATTTCAAGCTGCGATCAACGTGGCTCAGGAGTTGAAATTACTGTCTGAGGGAGATTTAGTAGTAATGACCGCTGGCACACTCCAGGGAATTTCCGGCTCCACAGATTTGATTAAGGTAGAGGTGGTAACGGCGGTACTAGGGCACGGAATTGGATTAGGACAAGGTTCAGTAAGTGGTCGCGCTCGGGTGGCTAATACTGGCATGGATGTTAGTAACTTTAATCCTGGAGACATATTAGTTGCACCTCGCACTAGTGCCGATTTTGTTGAGGCAATTCGCAAATCTGCCGGGATTATTACGGAAGAAGAAAGTCTTACAAGTCACGCAGCAGTGATTGGCTTGCGTCTCGGTGTGCCAGTGATTGTCGGCGTGAAGCAGGCAACGCAGGTGATTCGGGATGGGGCAATTATAACGCTGGATCTGCAACGGGGTTTGATTTACTCTGGGGCGGTGAGAACGTCTTAGAATTGTTAGACACGGGGAAGAGTTTTCCCCATGCCCACTCCCCAATCTCTTTATTAAACAGTTGCGATCGCTACCCCAAGCCATCCAGCAAAGTTTTGCTGCTGTGTGGAGTCAGGATGCTCAACAGGTTTGACCTGATACCGAGTGGGACGTGGTGACGCGAGGGTGATGGAATAGGTACGCAGTTCGTCTTGGTGGAAAACGGCGACTTCGATTGTATCGTTTGGTTGGTAATCTTTCAGGCGATCGCTTAAACTATTCCCCGTTACCTTAATCCCATCAATTGCTAACAACTCATCACCTGCATCAATTCCCCCTACTTGTGCAGGTGAACCAGTCTCCACAAATTTAATGATCTCCCGCCCATTCTCTGTATTTATTCTCACGCCCAAGTAAGGTTCTTCCTGCTGTTCAGCTACCAACTGCAAGCCAAAGGGTTGTAAGTACTGATTCAAGGGCAAATCATCAGTGCCATCAATGTAGCGTTTAAAGAAATCAGTCAAATCGATTTCTGCGACAGATTCTATAACTTCCTGTAACTGTTCTGGGGTATAACCAATTTCAGCTTGACCAAATTGCTGCCACATTTTCAGCATCACGTTATCGAGGGATCGCTGATTGTTGTGAGTAGAGCGAATAAGTAAATCCAGCAATAACGATACCATTTCTCCCTTTAAATAGTAGGAAATTTGGGAATTACCGCTATTGGCATCCGGGCGATATAGTTTAATCCAGGCATCAAAACTTGACTCAGAAACGGGTTGTACCTTGCGCCCCGGTGTCATTTCATATCTGGTAATTTCTTTGCCCAAATTATTCAAATACGATTGAACATCATAAATTCCCGCCCGCAAAGGAATTAACAAGTCATAGTAACTAGTAGTGCCTTCGCAAAACCACAATGATGGTGTGTAGTTTTCTTGGTCGTAATCAAAAATCTCTAATGCTTTTGGGCGAATTCGCTTGACATTCCACAAGTGAAAGAACTCGTGTGCTACCAATTGGATAAAGCGATCGTACTTTTCCTGAGCGCGAAATCCAAAACGTTGGTAAATTAAGGAGCAAGAGTTTTTATGCTCCAAACCGCCAAAAGCTTGGCTAAATAAATGTAGCAGAAACACGTATCGTTCGTAGGGCAAACCGCCGAACATCTGCGCTTCAACCTGGATAATTTTCTGGATATCAGCAATCATATGCTGGGCTTGGAAATTTCCCTGTCCCCAAATTGCTAGTTCATGAGGTTTTCCCAAAACCTCAAATTTATACAATTGGTGGCGACCAATCTCAAACGGAGTATCCACCAGAGTATCAAAATCGCCAGCCAAGAAAGTATTCGTTTCCTCATCAACGGGTGGTAGGGCAGTAGTTACCTGCCATTCCGGGCGTGGTGGTACGATGGTGACGCGAATGGGTTGCTTCTCCCAGCCCGGTATTCTAAAAAATAGTGCCGCACCATTGAAATAACCGTGGGTAGTATCCAAGTGATTTGTCCGTACCGATAGCTCATTCGCAAAAATGCGGTAACGTACAGTTAATTCTGAAACACCCGTTTTGTCTACCTGCCAGTGATTTTTACTTATCTTCCGCCACAGTAAAGGCTTATCCTCTGTAAAAGCCCCAAAATCCTGTAAATTCTTGGCGTATTCCCGAACTAAGTAAGAACCGGGTGTCCACACCGGTAGTTTTAAATCGAGAATCGGCGAGTGGTAATTCACAACGCGTAAAGTCACCTCAAACAGATGGGTTTCTGGTTGGGACATTGCCACTAGGTAATGAATCGTTGGCTCAGTTTCCTGGACGTAGGTATTGGGACGAGTTGCTGTTGCTTCAGTCATCTTGTGTGCTGAGTTAATAGTCTATAGGTAATTTCTCCCATCATGACAAATTTGCCTTTTAACTTTTGACTTTTATTTGCTGCGGCTGGTAGTCAGAACCAAGTTTATGGCTGTTTGCTCTCATAAATTCTCATCTTAATTCCTCGGCTCAGAGTTATCCCCGCAAGGCTCTTTGAAGTGATACCAATTTTGGATGTAAATTTATATCGGATAAAGCAATCAGACTTTGCCAGCCAAGTTCATCAACTGTTTGAAGTTCAGAAGGTAAATGATGTTGTTGACGCTATCAATGTTTATCCACCCTTTTTCATGGAGCTTTTCCATGATTTTGGTGGTTTCTTCAATGCCGATTTCTGTCACCTCTGCTAAATCTTTAAAGGGAATGTTAAAAATTTCTCTTCCTAAGTCTGATTCCTGCCCATAACTTTCGCCTAAAGTCACTAAGGTATGGGCGAGTTTAACTGCCGGTGGTGAAGACCGCATTTGTAAACGCAGGTTAATTTGCCGTAATCGCCGCACCATCAGTTGCAACATGCGGTGATGTAACTGCGGGTCTTTAAACAATATTTGAATAAAACGCTCCCTGGAGATACTAAGCAATTTCACGGGTGAAAGGGCAATGACATCAGTTGAGCGGGGAGATTCATCCAAAATTGCCATTTCTCCAAAAAAATCGCCACGGCCAAAAATTGCCAGAGCTACTGAATCTTCCCCGACGGTACGCCGGACTTTGACCCAACCAGAAACCACGAAGTAAACGGCGTTACCCCAGGCATCTTCCATCACAACAGCTCGCCCAGATGGGTATTCATGTTCAATTGCAACGTTGAGCAGCCATTCCAAAGTCTGTGGATTGGCTGTACTCATCAAGGGGAAAAGTTCACTAAAAACCTCAGTTAGCATGAAATATTTGCAAGAAATGGATTCAAGAGCGGGAAAGTAACTTTGCTACTATAAGTTTGTTTAAACCGCAATCTTACTCAGAATACGATCGCAAAATTTGTATTTATTTGAGATGAACCTCTAAGGTTTATCAGTCTAGAGTTCCATTACAACATAACAATTATGTATGTGATCGAAATCAGCGTTTTCACTGACAGACCTATGATTTGCTGTTTGTTGGTGGATTGCTATCTAGTGCCAGTATTTTGATCTGTTGGTCTAAATTTTTCACTAGTTGATTCAGGGTAACCAAAGCCTCTAATTGCTGAGAGTCAAGGCTGGGATTCAGGAAAAGCCGTTCTTGTAGTTCATGTAATTTGAAGCTGAGTTGCTGAGAAATTCCTAAGGCATCGCGGCCCAGACGCGCTAACTGTTGTTGCTGATAGAACTTTAATGCTGCTCCCCGCAAGACTTGGAGTGTTGCCTCTTCGCCGTAGATTCCCGGCATGACTCGTAAGCGTAATAATAAGCGGTTTTTTTGATATACGTATTCTTTTTCTACCTGTTTTGGTTCTGCAATCGTGGTGACAGGTAGGGAAGCAAACCGCTTTAATTCATTCAGTACTCCTTGGAAAACTGAGAGCGGTAGTTTGTCTAATACAGACTGTAAAACTCCATTGTCACTCCACAATATTCTGCCTTCGTAAGCTTGTCTTTCTAAGTACAGCCTACCAATTCCCCCAGCCAGGATTCGCCCCAGTAATTCTTCTAGTAATTTTTTGGGTGGTAGCGTTGACAGCACCTCAATAGGACTAAATAGTTCGGGAACTCGCGTGGGCAAAATAGGTAAATTTTTTGGTGGTGCTGCTTCGGAAGTGTCTCCCTCTTGACCTCTGGAAATAGGGGTCAAGAATGTCGTACTTTGAGATGATTGATCTAGCTCTGGGATAGGAGGCAAGTCTACCCGCTGCCCAGAATGTTGACGCTTTTGTGTCTGAAACACCATCAATATTGGTTGCTGATTTGATTCCGAGCCGGCATCTATGGAAGCAAAAGGTTTGTCAGCAATGCTAGCTGGGCTATTTGGAGGAGAGTCCGCTGTTGGCTGATGCACTTGTTGGGCATCTAGCTGGGATGTATTCTTATGGTTGAGGTAGGCTGATAGTATTCTGCGGTGAGCGTCGGCTGCGATCGCTTCAATCACCATTGTGCAATTGATATAAGACAAAATGCGACCAGCATAATCTAGTGCCTCCCCCTCTTGTGGATGAACCATACCTAGCAAGAGGTTTTTGTCTTCTAATCCTAAGGGCAAAATCTGGTGGTAGAGGCAAGCTTCAAAAGACAAAAGACTATCAATCAGTTGGAATATTTGCTCGCGATCGCTTTCTTCCTCCCACTTTATTTGAGCGGCAGTTAGCATTTGCTGTCTATTTGCTGCGGTATCATTTAGTTCGCCCTCTGAAGACAACATAGGTTTGATTGCTTGGTGTTTACTTATATAATATTTTGCCCTTAATATATTAGGTAGTTAATAAAGATACTTTGTTGGATTGTTAAAATTTAAATTATATATACCTAAGTAGACGTAAGTAGAAGATTAATTTCAGATGTAGATTAAGTATAATACTGAGTTACCTTCTACTCTAGTAACTTAGGCATGAGGGGATAAAAAGGCAAAGGGGGAGAGGGGAGGAACTTGTTATGAATTCTCCCCTGCTCCCCATCTCCTACTTTCGCACACCATCTGAATTGATCAACTATATGTCTCACAGCCTACTCCTGGGTTCTTAACGCTTGGGCAGCAAGATAGACTTTTGTCCATTCGCCTAGCACTTGATGAGTTTTAAGTTTTAACTGTTGGGCTATTACTTCTATTGAGTTACCCGCTCTCCGCAAATCTAGAATCTGCCGCCCCAGAGGAGTCAATTTTTCATAAAGTTGCTGCCATTGATTTTGTGTTAATCCTAAGTTATGTTCTTGTAAGGAAATTGAGAGCCAGCTGTCTACGAGTTCTGGTTTCCCTTTGAGGGCAAAGACACGCACGGCGTGGTAACTAATTTTTTCTCGCAGACGGTATACTTCTTTAGTCTGTTTATTTAATCTGTGGGCGATCTCTTCCTGGGACTTACCTTGCAAATACAGTCGTAGCCACTCTACTGCGTCTGTCCCCAAATTTTCTTGTAAATAATTTTCAAATTCTTTTTGTACTGACTGACGCAGCGCTTGTTGTTCTTCTAGCTGTTGTGCTTCTTGATATTCTGCGATCGCCTGGCTATCTACTAAGTTAACTCGATTGTCACTGTCGTCTGTGAGAACTTCTTCCGACACTAGCCTAATTAAGTCACGGCCTGGCACTTGGGTTAAGCCACCGCGCTGAGTGCGACGCAAGTAATTTACAAACCGGTAAGCTAATAGGGGTTGATTGCGGACTGGTCGCAAACAATATTCTTCCACACAGGCAAATAGCAGAGCATCCCCTAATCGTCTATCAGTTGTATATTTGGCAATATCAGCCATTTGTTGTTGCATATAGGCATCGGTTTGCAGTAACTCCTGGAGGACTTCTTGCAATACATCCATGACGCTACGCTGGCGATCGCGGCTAAGGGCAACCCAAGTCTGAATTTTATTCCGTAATGTCACTAAACTCCCCAGTCGCGTTATCAAGTTGCGATAAGCACGTTCTCGCCCTAGTCCCAAATAGCGTTGACGTAAAATCCTCCAGCGATATTCCATCGCTTGCTTGGCGATATCTAGTTCTTTAGGGTTCAACAGATCAAATCGTTTTGAGTCAGATCCCAACAGCCAGAGAATAATACTTTGCCTAGCGGCTTCATTTTGATCTGGACATTCCTCAGCCAAGCGCTTCTGCCAATCTAGAGCTAGTTTTTCCACATCCTTTGTCATAGCGAGATTGCGCTCCTCGAAACTCAATTTTGAAGTTTGCATCACAACCCCCATTTGTCCCACCTAATTGTTTAACTGGCAGCTGCCCCGGATTTCATGAAAATCATGAAAATATCTCAGTGATTCCACTTTTATTACGTCTTAATTCACTAAAATTATGCAGAAATTTCTACATTGATGTTTTATTTTCAATTTCAAAATTCCCCAAAACCATACCTATGAGGCGTTTGAGCCAATTCTGTTAATTTAAACTTTTTGTAAAGTTATGTTTTTGAACTGAGAACAGAAATCTACCTAGAGTGGTGACCATACACCTTTGCAGGAGATGGGTTGGGGAAACCTAATATTGTATAACCGAGCCGAGGAACGAATCTAATTTAACTCAATATTGAGACGTTATTTCAGCCGTATAAGTTTCAATGCTATACAATCCCTTACGTAGTAAGATACTTAGTTAAATCTCAATACGCTTAGTATTAGTGATCTTTTTTACCCGAAAGATCCCCCAACCCAATCCACTTACTTATGGAGTAAACCTCCAGACACTCGGTTACGTAGCGTGTTGTAGACAAGACTATGCGCTAGAGCGTTTCCCCTGTTCTCAAAGGGAGAAGACCGCGCTGGCTCCCCTTAAAATGAGTTTAATTCCCTACTTTTTAAGGAGGGTTAGGTAAGATCAAGCTTTAACTGAATTGTATTAAGTTAAACTTCTTAATGTTTTATTATTTTATTTAAGTGTATATACGTAATTTAAGCATAAATATTAAATAAATAAATTTTTGGATAAATACTATAGCTATGGCGTGGAATCAACCTCAGTATTCCACATGGCGTTCACTATTTTCAATAATAGGGATTGATGGCAAATTTATCCTTTCTAAAGTAGCTTTATTCACAACTGTGTCTCTAAGATTGGCAAGTTATTCTTAAAAGTTTTATCTTTCCAAAAATGGATAGTCAACAGTCAATATTGATTTTGACTATTGACTTTGACTGTTGCTTTCCCTCTGTTTCAAAATTCAACTTATGCAAAATATAAAAACAGAAAGAATGCAATCTTCAAAAGCTTTAATGGTAAGAAGCCTTACAAAAGACTTCTCTTTAAATTCATTTATGGGGATTCTTCGTTTTTAATTTTGAATTCTCCCGTAGAGGTTTGACTCTATAGACCATTCGATGATCTCACAATGGGATTTTCTACAGATTCTCGATATTGTTGGACTTGTTCTGTGTAAGCAATTGGCAGAATAGCTTCAACGTTTTCATGGGGACGAGCAATAATTACCCAGGATTCTAGTGTACCGCCATAAACATTTTCTGCGGCTTCAACACCAGCAGCCATAGCGGCTTTTACTTCAGAAACATCACCACGAATATTAACTGTAAAGCGGGCGCTACCTACTCTGATATAACCAACGAGGGTGACTCGACCAGCTTTTACCATAGCATCTGCTGCTGCTAGCACCGCAGGGAAACCTTTTGTTTCAAGTGCTCCAATTGCCTGTAATGACATTATTAATCTCCTGTATGAATAAACACCGGGGCTACAAATTAATTGTACGAAGCTTCGCTACAGATTTTGATAGCAAAATTAGTTAGAACATGCGGAAAGGTTCTGATGCTTCAGTGAAATGGATTGGTAATATAGTTTCCACATTTTCCGGGGGATTGGGAACGATGTAGTGGGTGATTACTGTACCAACCTTTACTTTTTCTCCAGCTGCGATTCCGGCTTCAACAGCTCTATTTACTTCAGAAACGTGTCCCCGGACAGCGACTAACAAACGAGCGCTTTCGGCTTGACCATAATACACAATTGTGACTGCGGCAGCTTTGACCATTGCATCAGCTGCTGCTAAGACACTAGGAAAACCTAAAGTTTCAATTACGCCAACGGCCATTGGCATGGCATTAGCTCCTGGATTAAGGGATAGGCGATATTAATTGTACGTGGCTTTAGTCCCAATTTTGACATTTTGGAAAACTTTCTTTGATGCTAAAAATTCTAAAAGAGTGGGGATTTGCTGATTCACCACTCACGACTCCCTGTTCTAGAGGTAGTCTGTAGTCTATGGACTAAAATATTGATGTATGTTTCCGAATTTTCTTCCTCAAGCAGTTGGGCAACTGACAGAATCTGCCTCGATCGCACTAGCTCAAAGTATTCAAACAACTGCGATCGCTACTCCTTTAATTAATCAACCAGTTACTACGACCTATGTCAAGCAAGGGAGTGGTGGAACTCCTATTTTATTAATTCATGGCTTTGATAGTTCTGTATTAGAATTTCGGCGGCTTTTGCCACTACTCTCTGGAGATAATGAAACATGGGCAGTCGATTTGTTGGGTTTTGGGTTTACAGATAGACTCTCAGGAATTGCTTATAGCCCAACTGCGATTAAAACCCATCTTTATTATTTCTGGAAAAGCCTGATTAACCAACCTGTAATTTTGGTGGGCGCTTCGATGGGGGGTGCGACTGCAATTGATTTTACGCTGACTTACCCGGAAGTGGTAAAAAAGCTGGTGTTAATTGACAGTGCGGGGTTGGCGGCTGGTTCACCATTAAGTAAATTAATGTTTCCCCCATTGGATTATTTAGCAACTCAATTTTTGAGTAATCTGAAAGTGCGCGATCGCGTTTCCCGCATTGGATATAAAAATCAAAGTCTTGCCTCTGTCGATGCGCTATGTTGTGGCGCATTACACCTACAAATGCCCAGTTGGCATCAAGCTTTGATTACTTTCACTAAAAGTGGTGGTTACAGTGCTTTTAGATTTAAAAAATTATCAGAAATTTTGCAACAGACGCTAATTTTATGGGGTGATTCCGATAAAATTTTGGGTACTAGGGATGCCATGAGGTTTAAAAGAGCAATTCCACACAGTACTCTCGTTTGGATTCAAGATTGTGGTCATCTCCCACATCTGGAACAACCACAAATTACTGCGCAGCATATTTTAGGCTTTCGATAATTGTAGTTGAAATCCAAAAAATCTGATGTAGCTATTGCAATTTGTTGGGTGTAAACGGGAACGCGCTACAAGAGTATAGTTGAGTATCAAGGTAGCGCAACTCTCAACAAGTTTTCTGTAACGCTTATCTGTAAAGTTTTTAACCTATTGCTAATGGCTTTTGTCAGAGCCACTATTTTTCTCTTTAATAGTGTTTTTCTCTTTAATACTGTTACTTTCACAGAATTTTAGGGAACGCAGTTTATTACTTAGTAAGTAGGCTTTATCTGATTGACTGACTCTAGTATACTGTGGCGGAAGTTTGCCTACATTTAACAAGGGGATTTTACCCCTTGTTAAGTCTGATTAATGGTAGTTAGCTGGATTTTGAGCAAGCTGTACTAGTCAAGTAACCACATCTCATTAGAACTCTCAGGATACACATTTGGTTGATTTTGTGGTTGATTTTGAGCTAGTGTTTCTGAAGATCGATGTGATTTTTTGTAGTTAAGTGGATTGTAGTGTTCTTTTACGGGTTTTATAGCACTAGTTTCTTTTACAGCTACAGCAAGTTTAGAATTATCTTCTGCTGTTTGTTTTAAAGCATTAATTTCTTCTATAAGCTTGGAATTCGCTTCTGCTAGTTGCAGTGCTGTTTTTTTGGTTGCGTCAAGTTCTTTTGTTAGCTGTTCTGCTAAGGTTTTTTGTTCCGATGCTAATGTTTTTTGTTTAGTTAATTTTGATTGCAAATCAGCAATTTCTTGTCCAAGAGATGCTTCTTTTTTGTGGCTTGTTTCTAGATTAGTCGTCAACTCTTTAACAGTTGCTTCTAAATCAGCTTTAGTTGGGCTTGTGCGCTTAGTAGAATTTGGCTCAGGTGTTTGTGTTGAGGATTCCTCATCAGATGAAGCCTGTTCTTCAACAATTTTTTCTGCTGTAACTTCAATTGCAGATTCACCTTCTTGGGGTGTAAATTTTTGTGCCTCTTCTTGTAGTAAGTCAGAGAGACTTTGTTTCCTAGCCATTATTATTTTCTCCAATCACGCTGTAATTCATCAGCTGCACGGCGGTAGTCTAACTCCGCCTCCCGTGCATTACTTCCTCGCCATTGACTAATCGCTACACCCTCAAGTGCTGCTCGTTCATGAGCCTTATAGGCACGGATAAAGGTATTACAAGTAGGAATACCTAATCGAGTAAGAGTGTTTTTTGCTTCTACTGCTTCCCCAATACTGCGCGTATCGACTTTGGTAAGCAGTACCCGATGGAGGGTTCCCACGGGGATGACGGCTTCCTTGACTGTTTCCACGAGGATAGCTAAATCCATTGCGGCTGGGGGTGTAGGCAAAACTAGATAATCTGCGATCGCAACTACCGCCACTAATGCTTCAGAGCGCAGCGCGGGAGGCGTATCCACCACTACTAAATCGTAACCTGTTATCTTTCCTAAATCACCTAAAAGTGCGGGATCTGTTTCTTGAGATAAATCAAATCCCATTCCCTGCTGACTGCGCCCAAACCACCAACTGGCAGAACCTTGAATATCTGCGTCAATCAGCAGTACCTTCTTTTTCTTCGCAAAATTTGCAGCCAGATTGACTGCGGTAGTCGTTTTACCGACTCCTCCTTTACCGTTGAGAATAGCGATGATTTTTGGCACTGCTTGGTTCCGATGCGGCCTTATACCATTTTAGATTTTGGATTTTGGATTATGAAAGAGCTAGTGGTTATCGGTTTGGGCGCTCCATTTGTCGAAATCATTTTTTAAATTGCTATTACAAGAATATACCGCTTTGTGTACCCCTAAATAACATGAAAACTCGTAACAATAAAATTCAGAAGCTATCAACTCCACAAACTCCTATGACACCAACTTACAATCTGCCTGATGGGCCTCAAATGCCGCGCTGGTTGCGGATGATCAAGTTTATTGGTCAGCCTGTAAAATATGTGGATGATTTTGCCAAAATCTATGGTGACACTTTCACGATCAGGAGTAGTCGGTCTGATAACCATATTGTGTATTTTAGTCAACCCCAAGCCCTTGAGCAGATTTTTACTGCTGATTCCAGCCATTTTGAGGCTGGCAGGGGAAATATAGGACTAAAATTTTTGCTTGGCGATCGCTCCTTTATGTTAGCGGATGGCGATCGCCACCAGCGCCAACGGCAACTATTAGCCCCTCCGTTTCATGGCGAAAGGATGCGGGCTTATGGTCAGGATATCCAAAAAATAACCCGACAGGTCAGTAATGAATGGCAAATTGGCAAGCCTTTTAATATCCGTGAGTCGATGCAAGAAATCACCTTGCGTGTTATTCTGCGGGTTGTATTTGGTTTAAATGAAGGAGAGCTTTTTGACGAACTGAGGCGATCGCTAAGTGACTTACTAGACTTCATCAGTTCGCCTGTAATGTCCAGCGCCTTCTTTCTCCGGTTTATGCAAAAAGATTTCGGTGCGTGGAGTCCGTGGGGTTGGATTTTGCAACAACGGCAAAAAATTGATCGACTTATTTATGCTTTGCTTCGAGAACGTCGGGCAGAATCTGAGCAAAATCGCCACGATATTCTAAGTTTGATGATGGCTGCTCGTTATGATGATGGTCAAGGGATGTCAGATGAAGAATTACACGACGAGTTGATGACACTGCTAGTTGCGGGACATGAAACTACCGCTTCTGCATTAACATGGGCTTTTTACTGGATTGACCAATTACCAGAGGTGCGTGAGAAGTTGCTACAGGAAATCACCACCATTGAAGTTAACGCCAATTTGAGTAGTGTAGCTAAATTGCCCTATTTGACAGCAGTGTGCCAAGAAACATTGCGAATTTACCCAATTGCCATGACTGCTTTCGTGCGGATTGTGAAGACCCCAATTAAAATTATGGGCTACGAACTGCGAGAGGGAACGGCAATAGTCCCCAGTATTTATTTAGCGCACCACCGGGAAGAAGTTTACCCACAATCCAAGCAGTTCAAACCAGAACGCTTTTTAGAAAGACAATATTCACCATACGAATATTTACCCTTTGGTGGCGGTAATCGTCGCTGTATTGGGATGGCATTTGCCCAGTATGAAATGAAAATTGTCTTGGCAACTGTTTTGTCGGATTTTCAAGTATCGCTAGTGAATAAACGTCCTGTGCGCCCTGTACGCCGTGGGTTAACTATAGCCGCACCGCCCGGAATGCGAATGATTGCAACACCTCAAGTTAAGCGTGCACATACACCAGCTCTAGTTTAGGCAAGTAGGGTGGGGATTTTAATCCCCACCCTACTATCGCGCAATAATTACGAATTACGTTAGCGTAGCGGTAGCGACGTAGGAGCGTCATTACGAATTACGAATTACGAATTATCCTGACTTTCTTGCTTATCGGCGAGTTTTTGATAATGTTCTTTATCGCGGTATTTAATTGTTCTCATCGGTTGATTTCCAACAATTGCTAAAGGTTCAACATTAGTATTTACAACCGTACCAGCCGCCACAATTGCACCATCTCCAATGGAAACTCCCGGAATAATTAGGACATTTCCGCCAATCCAAACATTGCGCCCAATGACAACAGGTTTATGAATATAGACATTATGTTCATAGGGTAAATCATTACTTTGATAGTCGTGGTTGGCGGAGAGGATAACAACATTAAAACCAAGAGTTGTGTTGTCGCCAATTATGATTCCACCACGACCATCTAATAAGACATTAGGACCAATGTAGACTTTGTTCCCCAGAGATACATTTTGCGGATGGTCAATTCTAATATCTCGTTTAAATCGTAGACCAGAGCCACAAAATTTTAATTGACTCTTCAGTTCTTGATGTTTGTAGCGCCTGATTTTGATTTCTATATATTCTCCCCAGCTTACCAGACGAGGCACTAACCATTGTTCCAATAATCGCTCTAATTTATTTGTAATTTTATTTTTGATCTCTTTCATAAAACCTCACGGAAGTTTAGGAACCCTCTGGCTTTCAAGCAGTGAGGAAAAACGACGCGGGTACTTTAGCACCCTTCGCATTTATTAGGTTTCCCCGATTAGAGTTCTTTCTCTTCCTCCGCGTTCCTCTGCGTTAAAAAACAATCTCCTCACTCATCCGCTGTTCCAGCACATCCAATAACCCATCCACATCCTTACCAACTTGCTCAAAACAAATCGGTGGTGCTGGTTCCGGTGCAAACTGAATCAACTTAATTTCACCCTTACCAATACCAATCATCACAACTTCCACTTCCGGCTTGTGATTCTCGACAATTCCCAAAATCTCTTGCAGCCGATTTTCAACTTTAATATTTAAATTTTCTATCTGCTCTTTCGGACAATAAACAAAATGCGGCGTTGGTTGCAAATCAATACCAACAGTACCCTGACTGTCACCATTTGCTAACCACAATCCCCAAAACAGCGCCGCCAACTCTTGCTGATTTGCTTTGACAAACTTATCCAACTGGCGACGCCACTTGGTATCACCTGATTCTGGTTGACTATTACCAAAAAACATAAATAATTCGTAATTCGTAAGGACGCTCGAGGACTCGCTACCGCTACGCTAACGTAATTCGTAATTGAGAGACAAAGAAGGCACGAAAGTTATCTTAAGCCTGATTGTACACGCCAGAGACTAGAGTAAATGCCATCTTTCTCCAACAGTTGCTCATGGGTTCCCGATTCTACTAATTTCCCATGTTCCATGACACAAATGCAATCAGCATTGCACATGGTGGAAGGACGATGATCGATTACCTACGGTAAGCTACGCGATCGCTGGATTGCCGCTTCTGTCTCATTATCCATCGCCGAGGTAACTTCATATAAAACCTAGGGCGGATTTTTCAAGACTGGACGCTACAAACTAATGACAATATAATATTGACTATTTTCGGGGGTGTCTATAATAAAGGAGTTTTTGCCCGCAGGCTCTTTGAGGTTCCGGGTATTATGGTGAATTGCCTACATACCACATCTATGTATGCATCAAAAAATTGTGTATAAGAGTTAAAACTGAATATGGCAATATCTGATATTCTCGAAGAACCACAGCGTCTGAGTCGCTTGTTTAGTGGACTGCGTGGCGATTTTACGGGAGGGCTGACAGCAGCCGTGGTAGCCTTGCCTTTGGCTTTAGCCTTTGCGGTGGCAAGTGGAGTAGAACCAAAAGCTGGACTTTACACCGCTATTGTGGCGGGAATTGTAGCGGCAATTTTTGGTGGTTCGTCAGTACAGATTACAGGGCCAACAGGTGCAATGGCTGTGGTTTTGGTGGGAATTGTCGCCAAGTACGGCATTGAGAAAGTTTGGATTGCTGGGGTGATGGCTGGGATTATCCAGATTGCCTTGGGGGTTGCCAAACTTGGACAACTAGTGAAGTTTATTCCCTATCCAGTGACGGCAGGCTTTACCAATGGTATTGCCGTGATTATATTTTGTGGTCAATTAAATAATTTCTTCGGTTTACAACTAGCGCGTAGCGAACATTTTCTGCCCGGACTTTGGCAAAGTCTAACTCATGTAGAAGCTTTAAACTGGGCTGCTGTTGGGTTGGCAATAGTGGTGATTGCAACCACGGTTTTGTGGCCCAGGATTAATTCTACAATACCGGGTTCTTTAATGGGGTTGGTGTTAGCAACAGCTATCGCTTCTTATTTCCATTTGAATGTACCCACAATTGGCAGCATTCCGCAATCTTTACCGATGCCCCAAGGTATTCCCCACTGGAATGATTTTAGTGTGATTCGGGAACTGATTAATCCAGCTTTGGCTTTAGCAGCACTGGGAAGTATTGAATCGTTGCTGTCGGCGGTGGTGGCTGATGGGATGACAGTGAGCGAAAAACACAATAGCGATCGCGAATTAATTGGTCAAGGGTTAGCAAATATTATTATCCCATTTTTTGGTGGCATACCCGCAACAGGTGCGATCGCTCGGACTGTTGTCAATGTCCGTTCTGGCGGCAAAACCCGACTATCTGGAGTAATTCACGGTGTTGCCTTAGCCATTATTGTTTTAACTTTAGCACCCCTAGCTGCACAGATTCCTTTAGCAGCACTTGCTGGCATTCTGATGGTAGTTAGCGTGCGGATGATTGAGTGGGAAGCCATTGGTTTATTGATGCGTGCTACCTACTCTGACTTTGCAGTGATGATTCTCACCTGGCTAGTAACAATCTTGTTTGACTTAGTTCTCGCTGTCGAAGTGGGATTGATTGCAGCCGGAGCATTGTTTATCAAACGGATGAGCGATTTAAGCCTAGTCAAAATACCTGAAACCGAAGTATTTCCCCCTGGTACTCCTCTGGAATTAGGTAAAGAAATTGCTGTTTATCGGGTAGATGGCCCTGTGTTTTTTGGTGCTGCTGAACGGTTTGCTACCTTTCTCCGCGATGAACCGGAAGTGAAGTATTTAATTCTCCGGTTGCGGTTTGTACCAAATATGGACACAACTGGGTTAGTAGCTTTAGAGGATATTTACCACGATTTGGAACGGCACAATTGCCGCTTAATTCTCACAGGTTTACAACCCGAAGTCCAACAACTACTAGAACGCACAGGATTGTTAAAAACAATTGGATTATCAAATTGTTTTGAAACAACAACAGATGCGATTTGCTCTATCTCTCCTCAGATTCAAGGATGTTCTCTACCTGTAGCGGCTGATTTGAAAACAAAAGAATTGATGGAATTAAATGAATGACGATATTTCGCCAAAAGATAGATACCCGGAAATTGGCGTTTGCGTAGCGTTTCCTAAAGGACAAGGTATTGTTAATGATAGATATTTAGGTGTTTGAACCGTTGCGATCGCTTCCTGTAGTATTAGGCTGAATGACTTTAAGATCAACAAAAATACCTATCATGAGTATTATCGTCTTCGGCAGCATAAATATAGACTTGGTAGCAACAGCACCCAGGTTACCAGTCGCAGGAGAAACGTTACTAGGAGAAAAATTTTTTAAAGTTTCGGGAGGTAAAGGAGCTAATCAAGCCGTAGCATTAGCAAAATTGGGAATTCCTACCCAAATGGTGGGGCGTGTAGGTGCAGACGATTTTGGGGGAGAACTTGTCAACAATTTGCAATCATCTGGTGTGGAGATTGACAATATTTTCGTGGATGAGACTGTTAGTTCTGGAGTCGCCATCATCGCCGTAAATCATGCTGGGGAAAATCAAATTATTGTCATTCCTGGTGCAAATGGGTGTGTCAATCAAGAAGATGTCGAGCGATTGTCCTATTTATTACCAGAAGCGGCAGCACTGCTTTTACAATTAGAAATTCCGATTAATGCCGTGGTTGCAGCCGCTAAAGCCGCCAGAAAAACCAATACCAGGGTAATTCTCGATCCTGCACCTGCACAATCTGATTTTCCAGATGAACTTTACCCGTTAGTGGACATTATTACACCGAATGAAGTTGAAGCCGCGCAGTTAGTGGGTTTTCCTGTGGATGGAGAAGAACTTGCAGCCAAAGCAGCGGGAGTTTTATTACAACGGGGTGTGAAATGTGCGATCGTCAAACTGGGTGCTAAAGGTGTTTTTTGTGCCACTGCTGAGGAGAAGTTTTTTGTACCCGCATTTTCAGTTCATGCAGTTGACACAGTTGCTGCTGGCGATGCTTTTAATGGTGGCTTAACGGCGGCACTTTTTGAAGGACTTTCTTTACATCAAGCAGTTGTTTGGGGTTCAGCAGCCGGTGCTTTGGCGACGACAAAAGCAGGCGCACAAACTTCGCTACCAGATAGGTTTACATTTGATGCGTTTCTGAGGGAAAGGTTTTAGCTGCGATGTCTACGACGGGCTACGCCTACGCAAATTTGATACGATTAGCTTAAAGAACTCCCAAAACAAGATTGTCACCATGAGCAACTCAACTCCAATGGATGACGAGAAAAATCTTCCCAAGAAAAAGGGCAGAACACTACCTCCTAAGCTGATTATCTGGCTGGGAAAGTTTGTCTGGACAACTATGTGGCAGATTATGATGTCAAAGCTTGCTCCTAGCAATCAGTCAGGAGCGTATATTCGTCCTAACAGCCAGTTTCGGAAGTTCGTCGGTAAAGAAGAGGGAAATCCCCACCCACCAGCAGCGGGACGCTACAAACTCTATGTTGGGCTGGGCTGTCCTTGGGCGCACCGAACCCTAGTTGTGCGATCGCTCAAAAAACTCGAAGCGGTAATATCAGTATGTATCGTCTCTCCTTCTCCCATTGAAGGCGGTTGGATATTCAACGAGGAAGAAGAAGGTTGTCACACACTGGCTGAATTTTATCAGCTGGCACAACCTGGTTACAGTGGACGCTCTACAGTTCCAATTTTATGGGATAACCAAACTAAAACTATTGTTAATAATGAGAGTTCAGAGATTATCGTCATGCTGAACTCTGAGTTTAACGAGTTCGCCAACAATCCCACGCTGAATCTTTACCCAGAAGCACTTAAAGAAAAAATTGACTGGTGGAATGAGAAGATTTATCACGCGGTAAATAACGGTGTGTATCGCTGCGGCTTTGCCCAAAGCCAAGAAGCATACAATCAAGCTTGTAACGAACTGTTTGCAACTCTTGATGAGATTGACATTGCATTGCAAACTAGTCGATATCTGTGTGGGGATAATCTCACACTCGCAGATGTCCGTTTATTTACGACGTTATTTCGGTTTGATAGTGCCTACTATGGGTTGTTTAAGTGCAATAGGCAACGAATTCGAGACTATCAAAACCTGGGAGCTTACTTACGTGATTTATATCAGCTTCCTGGTGTAGCTGACACCTGCGATGTAGAAAGTGTGAAGCGGGACTACTACGGGAACCTATTCCCACTCAATCCGGGCGGGATAATTCCCAATGGCCCTGATATGTCTTATCTTTATCAACCACATGGGCGCGATCGCATCAGCACAGTGAATGCTTCATAAGGTACATTGAAAAAGAGGCAAGGGAGCAGGGAGCAGGGGGTAGGGGGAAATGACCCCATCAAGAACTGTTATGGAATGAAAGGGGCAACATGGGCCCAAATCCCCCACTTCTATACTTCTATTAAGTGGTTGTCTTACCATACGGAAAGCTGGCGCAATAGGTAGGATAGAATCCTAATTCTGTTCTATCCCCCCTGCTCCCTGCCCCCTGCTCCCTTGCCCCTTCACTCGATGGCTTCATTCTGGAGTAGATGTAATTGTGAACCAGATTAATCGAGTTGCAATTGTCGGTGGGACTCATGGCAATGAATTTACCGGGGCCTACTTAACCCAAAAATTTGCCCAGTTTCCCGATTTAATTAATAGACCAAGTTTTAAAACAGTCACTCTGTTAGCAAATCCTAATGCTTTTGCAGCAGGGAGGCGATATGTAGAGAAAGATTTAAATCGCTGTTTTCTCAAGCAAGATTTACAAGATCCGACCTTAAACAGTTACGAAGAATTGCAAGCTAAATCAATTCAGAACACCCTAGTATCAAACAGGGATAACCAAGCAGATTTTATCTTAGACTTGCATAGTACTACAGCTAATATGGGTTTGACAATTATTTTGGTAAACAGTCATCCCTTAAACTTGAAATTGGCTGCTTATCTAAGCCAGATTAATCCTTTGGTTAGGGTTTATCGCTGCTCTTTTAAATCAATTGAACAAAACCCATTTGTAAATTCCCTCTGCGAATTAGGCTTTGCAATCGAGGTTGGCCCTATTGCTCAAGGACTCTTAAAAGCAACGCTGTTCCAACAAACAGAGGAACTTGTTTATGCGATTCTCGACTATCTAGAACAGTTTAACCAGGGTGAAATTCTATCAAATAACGAAACATTGATTTTTTACGACCATTTATTAGTTGTGGACTATCCCAAAAAACCGGATGGGACAATCTTTGGAATGATTCATCCAGAGCTTCAGGACAAGGATTATCAAGCCTTAAACCCAGGAGATCCAATTTTTATAACTTTTGATAATAAAACAATTATTTATGAGGGAGCATCTACCGTTTGGCCGATTTTCATTAATGAGGCAGCTTACTACGAAAAGGGAATTGCAATGTGTTTGACTCAGAGGCAGCAAATCAATATCTAGGATGTGGAAAAGATTTTTTGTAGGATCGCTTTTTATTGGAAGTGAGAATAGAAATTGAGCATCTAAATTATCAATAACTTCATATATCTAGCTCCATCGCTAAAACTTATTTATATACGTTTAAATGCGTCTTTGTTATGATATATTGATGACCAGTAATTAAATATCAGGGTAAAAAGTTGTCTAAAGGGTCGATCAAGTTGAGGGCAAAGAAGTGCTGAAAACCCATTATCTAATTCACCGGAAATATCTTTTAGACAAGCAGAATTTGTATACAAATATGGGAAGCTTGTTAGTGTCAATCTAAGCTATGTCTACGAAGGGCTACGCTTACAGAATGCTGCTCTTAAAGTTACTCTTGAATTTGAAAATTAGGAACTGCAAATCTTATGGCTTGAGATTTCTTATAAAAATAGCCCTGAGTCAAAGAAGAAAACTTGACCGATAAAGCCCAAACCTAACATTATATTTACGTTTAAAATTGTCCAAATACTTGAACTCATAATGAAAAGCAAGCGACAACAAAACAAACCAATAGCCAGCCTTTCTTTAGACTTGGATAATATTTGGTCTTATCTAAAAAATCAGGGTGCTCCGGGTTGGGAGACTTTCCCCTCTTACCTGGATATTGCAGTCCCTCGTTTCTTAGAGATTCTCCAGCAATGGGATTTGACAATCACAGTATTCATTGTGGGTCAGGATGCAGCGTTAGAAAAGAACACCAAGTCATTACAAGCGATCGCCAGCGCCGGTCACGAAATTGGCAATCATTCATTTTATCATGATCCTTGGCTACATTTGTATTCAGAGGATGAGATTGAACAAGAGGTGGCCTTAGCCGAACAACATATCAAGCGCGTCACTCATCAACATCCTATCGGCTTTCGGGGGCCTGGATACAGTTTTTCTCCTGCGGTATTGAAAGTCTTAGCACGACGGGGATACGAATATGATGCTTCGACTTTTCCCACATTTTTGGGGCCCATCGCACGAGCATATTATTTGATGACCTGTAAACTGAGTAAGGAAGAACGCAAGAAGCGGGAAGCCCTGTTTGGCGGTTTCAAAGAGGGTTTGCAGCCTCTAAAACCTTACCAGTGGCACATGGGTAAGGATAGACTTACTGAAATTCCCGTTACCACCATGCCAATTTTTAAGGTGCCAATTCACTTTAGTTACATCATGTATCTGAGTACATTTTCTTCGGAAGTGGCGTTACTCTACCTGCGAATTGCCCTGTGGCTATGTAAACTTACTCGTGTGCAGCCTTCTTTGCTACTGCATCCTACAGACTTTGTAAGTCAAGAGGATGTACCAGAACTATCATTCTTCCCTGGAATGAGTGTTCCCACTTACAAAAAGCTGGCAATAGTGAACAAAAGTTTGGAACTTATATCTAGTCAGTTTAATGTTTTGACTGTTGGACAACATGCCAAATCCGTAGCCAGTGCCCGTCAACTGCCTGTATTAGTGCCTCAAAAGAGGTAAAAATATGATCTATGCGATTGAGAAGTCCAATTTGTATCCTTAATTACAGGAAAATTTAACTTTGTTCTGTCTTTGATAAGGAGGAAATAGTGTTGTAAAAACAATAATTTTATGTTTAAAATAGTTCACTATTCCAATGTCTTTATTAAAAACTTCTGGTGATATCCCTTCCCCAGAGGTTATTTTTTTAAGATGGCATGTATATAGTGGTTCTCGTTTACGTAAGGTACACCCGTAGGGGCACGGCATGTTGGACTACACCTTGCGATACTGATGTTGTACCGCATCTGAATAGGAACCGTTATAATCAGATTTTTTAACAATTCTCTAAATTTTGAATAGCAGCCACTTATCTTGAAACCAGCTGACATTTGCTAGCAAGAATGTGTAAAGTAATTGAGAGCCAATCACTATCTCTAATCTTTGACACATCTATCTATGGTTAGAAAAACCCGACGTCTTTTGCTGCTAGTTGTTTCCTGTAGTATAACTGGTGTAATTTTAGGAGGTACTGCTGCTTGGGCAGAAAGTAATCTCTGCTTGGAAGATAGTAAGATTACAAGTGAGTGTCTAACTCAAGATCCAATCCAAAAAACTATTCAAGGAATGAGTGCCGGATTGTTAGCTGGGGCTGGGGCCGCTTGCGGCGCAGCATGGCAGTTACGGCATGAAGATTGAGTTAGGAGTAGCCCTGTGAAGGTGGTGGTAGCCATGCCAAAACCATTTATTTTAGGTTAAATCATTTTTTGCGTAGGCGTAGCCCGCTGTAGGCATCGCCTCCTTAATTTTCCCAAACGATCGTTAGATTATCAATTGCATTGTTGATGCCATATAGAGAATAATCACAGATAAAGCAGCTTTGGCCTCTTCGTGCGAGAGAATAAATATAAAATATGGCGATCGCAATCGATTTTGGTACTAGCAACACAGTCATTGCTCGTTGGAACCCCGTAACCCAGCAGCCAGAAACCCTGACTCTACCAGGTTTATCAATTAAACAAAATCTCAATCCGCCACTGATTCCCAGCTTGGTTTATGTTGAAGACGCAACCCAAAATAAAGTTTTAGTAGGGCAACAAGTACGCGATCGCGGTCTTGACCTCAAAGGCGAAGCGCGATTTTTCCGCAGCTTCAAGCGGGGTATTGGTGCAGATATCCAAGGTTTCTTACCCGAACTCGATGGGCAAATTGTCACCTTTGAACAAGTAGGGCAATGGTTCCTCACCCAAGTAATTGAAGAACTATCGCCCCTGGAAGGTGGGTTAGATTCTCTTGTATTAACCGTACCCGTAGACAGTTTTGAAGCTTATCGTCACTGGTTGGGGAAAGTTTGTCAAGCTCTGCCTGTCGAACAGGTGCGAATGCTAGATGAACCCACAGCAGCCGCCTTGGGTTATGGTTTGGCAGATCAAGAAATTCTCTTGGTGATTGACTTTGGCGGCGGCACCTTGGACTTGTCCCTTGTCCGGTTGGATCAAGGTGGGCAAGCAACCACAAAACCGCTGGGATTTCTTCTCAAGTGGGGTAATAAGTCCCTGGCTGAAGATTCAAAACAAAAAGTTAAAACTGCCCGTGTATTGGCGAAAGCTGGGCAAAATTTAGGTGGTACTGATATTGATAATTGGTTAGTAGATTACTTTGCCAGAACTCAAGAGTTGGCGATAAGTCCGTTGACAACAAGATTGGCAGAACGGGTAAAAATTCAGCTATCAACTCAAAACCAAGCTAGTGAAGTTTATTTTGATGATGAGACATTTGAAAGCTATGAACTGGAACTAAACCGCGATACTTTTGAAAATATCCTCAAAGAACATGCATTTTTTGAGTTACTGGATGAGTCAATGACGACACTGTTGCAGCAAGCAAGACGGCAAGGAATAGAACTTCCAGATATTAATGCAGTTTTGTTAGTTGGTGGGACAGTGCAATTGCCGGCAGTGCAGACATGGATAAAACAGTATTTTGAACCAGAAAAAATCCGTTGCGAACGTCCCTTTGAAGCGATCGCTCAAGGTGCATTACAGTTAGCTCAAGGCGTGCAAATCAAAGACTTTTTGTACCATAGTTATGGTATCCGCTACTGGGATCGTCGCAATCAGCGTCACAAATGGCATTCTCTGATTAAAGCTGGACAAGCATACCCGATGAGTCAGCCAGTGGAATTAGTCTTAGGCGCTTCAGTGGAAAATCAGCCCAGCATTGAACTCATTATGGGAGAATTGGGAGCAGATACGGGTAGTACTGAAGTTTATTTTGATGGCGATCGCTTAATTACTCGCCGTCTAGACAATAGTGAAACCAGTGTTAAACCCCTCAACGATCAAGAAGGTGCCAGGACAATTGCCCAATTGACACCAGCCGGATATCCTGGAAGCGATCGCATCAAAATTCTCTTTCAAGTTGATGATCAACGCTTTTTGCGAATCACCGTTGAAGACTTGTTGACAAATGATACTCTGTTGGAAAATCAACTTGTTGCACAGTTGAGTTAATTAACTAAAAGGATTTAAAAGTGGGATACCGCAGCCATCGGCATCCAAGATGTTGCGCCTTACTAAGGTCAATTGATGAATTTGAGCAGTAGCAGCAATCATCATATCTGCTTGGGTGTGTGTTTTCCCACTTAAATCTTAGTTGATCTCGCAATTCACCGGAGCGCTTGGCAATTTCAATGGTGATGGGCAGTACTTGACAGTAATTTTCCAAAAAGCTCTCGAACCATATTTGAATTCTAGGGTTGGGCTTGGATGTCAGTCCGTAAAATATTTCTTCAACTGCGATGTCTACGACGGGCTACGCCTACGCACTCAGAACTATTGAGGAAACTCTTTCTGCCCATTTCAGTACACAAGAGTTAGGTTATTCAATCCAGTTTCTCAAACTATAAAGTTGATCAACGTTGATTTTAGCCCCGCTGTTTTAGCTATTTCTGGCAGAGATTTTCGTAACATTTCTGAAAGCATTCCCTTCAGGTAAAAATTTGAAGCCTTCAAAATGCCTGTTTTCTCTTTGCCTCTGCCTATCGCGCTTACGCTGCGCTTCTCTTCGAGAGGCTTCTCTTCGAGAGGCTTCGCCAACGCCAACGCGCACCACGCAAATAAATTCTCCAAATCAAAGCGGATTACTATATCTGATAGTTATCATTACATCAAATATATGAATTTCTTGGTTGTACTAATTAATTAAGTCAAAAAAGACATAACCATAATTTAAATATAATAGTCATCATAAATATCAATCTATAGAGTAGAGAAGTTAGGCATAATTTAAGCAGATATATAAGCTTTTACTTATATGTCTAATCTAATATTTATTTAATAATTCCGCTTCATATTTGACAACTTTCACAAAAAAACCTGTACACTAATTTCAATTAGTTCAGGTGATGTCCCTTCGTCACATTACGTCAAGAAATTAAACCAGGGATCCAGGTATACAAGCAAGCCTTTTTTGCAGAAAAATGGCTGATTTTTAATACCTAGATAAAAATGGATAATTTCAGTTAAAGAGCGAGAAAACACGTTGTTATCTTGCCTGATTCTTCATGGTTAAAAAATAAAATTTTTAGTTAAGGAGATGTTATGACAGAATTTTTTAATCAAGTTTCTCGCCGTAAATTTATTGCCACAGCCGCAGCTTCAGCAAGTGCTGTATTCCTGAAAGGTTGTTTAGGAAATCCACCTGAACCTGGTGGTAATGCTGGCGCTTCTACAACATCGTCCGTTCAAGCAGTAGTTAATATTAGCCCAGAACAAAAACCAGAAACCACAAAAGCCAAACTTGGATATATCCCCATTGTTGAATCTGCACCGCTAATTATTGCTAAAGAAAAAGGCTTTTTTGCCAAGTATGGAATGACAGATGTAGAACTTTCTAAGCAAGCTTCGTGGGGGTCAGCAAGAGATAACGTAGAAATTGGTTCTGTTGGAGGTGGTATTGATGGCGGTCAATGGCAAATGCCCATGCCACATTTAATTACAGAAGGTAAAATTACCAAGGGTAATCAACCAATTCCGATGTATGTCTTGGCGCAGTTAATTACACATGGTAACGGAATTGCGATCGCCAACAAGCATTTAGACAAAGGTATTAGCTTAAAACTCGATACTGCTAAACCTTTATTAGCGCAACTCAAATCTTCCACACCCTTCACCGCCGCCTTTACCTTCCCCCATGTTAACCAAGACTTGTGGATTCGTTACTGGTTAGCAGCAAGTGGAATCGACCCAGATGCAGATGTCAAATTGCTGACCGTACCGGCGGCGCAAACCGTCGCCAACATGAAAACCGGCACAATGGATGCTTTCAGCACTGGCGACCCATGGCCATTTCGCCTTGTCAACGACAAAATTGGCTTCATGGCTGCATTAACCGCCGAAATTTGGAAAAATCACCCCGAAGAATATTTTGCCATGAGAGGTGATTGGGTTGACCAAAATCCCAAAGCCACAAAAGCTTTACTCAAAGGCATCATGGAAGCCCAGCAATGGTTAGATAAGTTTGAAAACCGTCAAGAAGCAGCACAAATTCTTGCTGTTAAAAAGTATTTTAGTTTATCTTCACCAGAAGTTCTTGCTGACCCATTCCAAGGTAAATATGACATGGGTGATGGTCGCAAAATTGATGATAAATCAATGGCTGCTTATTATTGGAAAGATGAAAAAGGCAGTGTTTCTTATCCTTACCAAAGTCATGATTTGTGGTTCATGACAGAAAACGTGCGTTGGGGATTTTTGCCCAAAGATTATATAGACAACGGTGCAGCCAAAGCCAAAGAATTAATCAAAAAAGTTAATCGCGAAGATATTTGGAGAGAAGCTGCTAAAGAATTAGGAGTGCCTGCTGCTGACATCCCCACCAGTACGTCTCGTGGAGTAGAAGAATTTTTTGATGGCGTGAAATTCGACCCAGAGAAGCCAGAAGAATATCTCAAAAGTCTGAAAATAAAAAAAGCCAGCGTTTAATCATTAGTCATTAATAAATTTGAGGAAACATCCATGATTTTAGCCCAAAAACGTTCCACAAGCCCTAAATTTGATAATAGCTTTTTATCAAGTTTGCAAAAGCAATTTCCTAATCTTGTTCCTCCTGCGACTGCGTTACTTATCTTTCTAGTTATTTGGCAATTATTTTCTTGGACTCCAGGTGCTACATTACCTGGGCCAATCCAAGTTATTCAAGATACCTGGATATTGATTTTGTATCCCTTCTATGACAAAGGAGGAACTGACAAAGGTCTTTTTTGGCAGATTCTTGCTAGTCTGCAACGGGTTGCTATTAGTTATACCTTAGCGGCGATTGTTGGTATTGGCTTGGGTGTTTTGATTGGTGTGAATAAAACCATGTCTAAGGCTTTAGATCCTCTATTTCAGTTACTAAGAACTGTACCTCCTTTAGCTTGGGTTCCTATTTCCTTAGCAGCTTTACGCCAAAACGAACCAGCAGCATTATTCGTAATTTTCATCACTGCAATTTGGCCGATCCTAATTAATACTGCGGTGGGTGTAACTCAAATCCCCCAAGATTACAACAACGTTGCCAAAGTTCTGCAATTAAGCCGCAAAGAATACTTTCTCAACATTCTTATTCCCTCAGCACTACCATACATTTTTACTGGTTTAAGAATTGCCATTGGTTTGGCTTGGTTAGCGATTATCGCAGCAGAAATCGTCATGTCAGGTATTGTGGGAATTGGCTTTTTTATCTGGGATGCTTATCAAAATAACAACGTCAGCGAAGTTATTTTAGCTCTAGTTTATATCGGTGTTGTTGGTTTAATACTAGATAAACTAATGGCTGCGCTACAAAACTGGATTTTACCTACTGAACAAAAGTAGGAATCGGAGGCTGGGGACTGGTCAAACTATTAGCAATCAACCATCCCCAATATTTAATTTTGAACTTTGAATTTTGATTTTGAATCTTGAATTGAAACCTATGTCTATATTTGTTGCAGTTGACCGAATTGATAAAGTTTTTGAATTAAGCGGTGGTGGACAATATATTGCCCTCAAAGGTATTGATTTACAAATTAGAAAAGGCGAATTTGTTTCTCTTATCGGTCACTCCGGTTGCGGTAAATCCACTCTTTTAAACATGATTGCCGGGTTAGACTTACCAACAGAAGGTCTTGTGACTTTGGAAGGGCAAAAAATCACCAAACCAGGGCCCGATCGCATGGTGGTTTTCCAAAATTATTCTCTCTTACCTTGGCGGACAGTCAGAGAAAATATTGCCTTGGCTGTAGATTCAGTCTTAAATGGAATGCCAGCAGCTGAACGTAAAGCCATAGTCGAAAAACATATAGATATGGTGGGTTTGCGTCCCCATGCTGATAAACAACCGGGAATGTTATCAGGTGGACAAAAACAACGGGTAGCGATCGCTCGCGCTTTAGCGATTCGTCCTAAACTACTACTATTAGACGAACCCTTCGGTGCATTAGACGCGCTGACTCGTGGTAACTTGCAAGAACAATTAATGCAAATTTGCGAAGAAAACCAAGTTACCGCAGTTATGGTGACACACGACGTAGACGAAGCGGTGTTGTTATCTGACAGAATTGTGATGTTAACCAACGGCCCACAATCAAAAATTGGTGACATTTTAGAAGTCGATATTCCCAGACCCCGCAAACGCATGGAAGTAGTAGAACATCCCAGTTACTACAGCTTGCGGAGTGAAATGATTTACTTCCTCAACCAACAAAAACGCATCAAAAAAATTCGGGCGAGAAAAACCACCGCGATCACCCGTCATGGGTTAGAAAAAGTTAATTTAGATATTGGCTTCTTACCTCTCACCGCTTGCGCCCCCCTAGCTATAGCCAAAGAAAAAGGCTTTTTCGTCAAACATGGCTTAGATGAAGTTAACTTAGTCCGAGAAAGCAGTTGGCGGGGAATTGTGGATGGGATGACAGGTGGTTATTTAGATGCAGCACAAATGCCATCAGGAATGCCAATGTGGTTAAGTTTGGGAGGGCATAAAAATGAACCCTTACCCGTTGTCACCGCCCTGACTATGACGCGCAACGGTAACGCCATCACCTTAGCCAAACGCTTTTACGATCAAGGTGTACACAGCTTATCCGACTTCAAAAATTACCTTCTCAAAACCCGCGAACAACAACATAGAATGGGCGTAGTGCATCCTGCATCCATGCACAACTTATTGCTACGTTATTGGTTAGCAGCAGGTGGAATTGACCCCGACAATGATGTGGCTATGAAAAATATCCCGCCCGCCCAGATGGTAGTAGACTTAAAAGGTGCAACCATTGACGGTTATTGCGTCGGCGAACCTTGGAATTATCGCGCGGCGTTAGAAGGTTCAGGCTTTACCATTGCTACCGACTTAGAAGTTTGGTTAGGGCACCCCGGTAAAGTTCTGGGTGTGCGAGAAGATTGGGCAGAAACTTATCCTAATACCCATATTGCTTTAACCAAAGCCTTACTAGAAGCTTGCCAATATTGTGCAAATCCTGCCAATGCCCAAGAAATTCGGCAAATTTTAGCAAGTCGGGAATATGTCAGCACAGATATTCAGTATATCCAAATTGAAGATGTCAATGGCGCTACCTGTGACTTAGACCATCCGATGCGCGAGTATGCCCATCACCAATTTTATTCTGAGTCTGCTATTAACCGTCCCAGTCGAACTGAACAAATTTGGATTATGACTCAATTGGCGCGTTGGGGTGACACTCCTTTCCCTAGAAATTGGGTAGAAATTGTTGAACGAGTTTGTCGAGTTCGTGTTTTCAGTACTGCTGCTAGAGAATTGGGTTTAGATATTAGTTACACCCGGCAACCTATTCAACTATTTGATGGTAAACCCTTCAACGCCGACGATCCAATTAGTTATCTTAACGGTTTAGAAATTAAACGCGATTTTTCCATAGCCGAAGTTGTTCTAGATGCACCCAGAAGAACAGCAGCTTAATCAATTCAAAACTCATAATTCATAATTCAAAATGCAAAATCGCAACTTAAGAAATACCAACACCGCTACAAGCACAATTAGCCGTCAGCCTTTCCTAGAAATTAAGGATGTTTCCAAAGTTTATCCCACCAAGAAAGGGCCATTTACCGTCCTTGATGGTGTTAACCTCAACGTTGAACAAGGTGAATTTCTTTGCGTTATCGGCCACTCTGGCTGTGGTAAATCGACGCTGTTAAATATGGTTTCTGGTTTTAACTTTCCCACATCTGGACAAGTGCTATTAGAAGGAGAACCAATTACCAAGCCTGGCCCAGATAGAATGGTTGTGTTCCAAAACTATGCGTTATTACCTTGGCGGACTGCATTTGAAAATATTTATCTGGCTGTAAATGCAGTTTACCCCACCAAGCCAGAAGCAGAAAAACGGGCAATTGTCCGGGAACATTTGGCAATGGTGGGATTAGGTGATGCAATGGAAAAGAAGCCCATGCAAATGTCTGGGGGGATGAGACAGCGGGTTTCTATTGCCCGTGCTTTGGCTATTCGTCCCAAGGTGCTGATTTTAGATGAACCTTTTGGGGCGCTAGATGCGATTACCAAGGAAGAATTACAGGAAGAATTGCTGAAAATCTGGGGTGATAATCGTTGTACTGTGCTGATGATTACCCATGATATTGATGAGGCGCTATTTTTGGCAGATAAATTGGTGATGATGACTAATGGGCCTCATGCGAAAATTGGGGAAGTGATGGAAATTCCCTTTGCAAGACCACGCGATCGCGCCCGCATCATGGAAGATCCTCAATATTACCAACTCCGTAACTATGCGTTAGACTTCTTGTTTAATCGCTTTGCCCATGATGATGTAGGTTAATATACCTGGGGCGTACAGATGTCAATAAGAGGCAGGGGAGCAGGGAGCAGGGAGCAGGGGGGAAGATTGGACGGAGCTTGTACTCCGACCAATCAAGAAGTCTTAGAAAGACGGGGCTTGATACCCATGTTCCGCTCCGCTTCACGGCAACTCTTGGAGACGCTGCGCGAACGGGGCTTTCTATTGCTCCCCCTGCCCCCTGCCCC
>NZ_WBKL01000110.1:0-3124 GCF_015714705.1 Nostoc sp. NZL
GGGCAGGAGAATTGGGGACAAGGGGTGAGAACTTGAAACAAGTCTTTCCCCTTGTCCCCAATTCTCCTTGTCCTCCTTGTCTTCCTTGTCTCCCTCATCCCTCATCTCCTGGAAATAGCAAAAGTCCTGAGCAACTGAGTATTATGTTTCCCACTCAGGCTTCAGGACTATCGATTTTAGATAAATTTAAACAACCTCAGAGTTTTGGGTGCATGTTGCATCCACACTAAACATCGAAAAATCCCCTGGCTTTTAACCAGGGGATTTTCAAACTTGGTCTATTAATACAGTTAGAAGATTATTTTTTGGGGGAGATGAGCATCATCATGTTTCGCCCTTCTTTTTTAGGCGCTTGTTGAAGCTCACCAAATGGCTCCAAATCCGTTGCCATTCGCTTGAGCAAATCTTCTGCTAGGTCGCTGTGTTGAATTTCTCGACCCCGGAACATCACAGTTGCTTTGACTTTATCACCATCTTTCAAAAAGCGCTCTGCTTGCTTAACACGCACGTTGTAGTCGTGTTCTTCTATTTTGTAGCGCATTTTAACTTCTTTGACATCAGCTGTGTGCTGCTTTTTCCGGGCTTCCCGCGCCTTTTTCTCCTGCTCAAACTTATATTTCCCGTAGTCCATAATCCGACAAACTGGCGGGTCAGCTTTGTCACTTATTAGCACCAAATCTAACTCTTTCTCTTCTGCTAGTTGTAGTGCTTCCTGTGGGGGCATAATTCCCAGTTGGGCACCGTCAGTATCAATGACCCGAATTTTCGGGAAGCGAATTCGTTCGTTAATTTGGGGCAGATCGCGAGTTCTTTTCTTCTCAATCACAGGCATTATGATTTGTGGGAGCTCTTAATGAAGGATTTGGTGTGGTCTTGATTGGTATGCCTCAGAGGCAAAATACGGAAATAACTCAGGACTGAAAACATAGTCTACAGTTCTAGAGTAACTAATCCATAAAATAGTTGCGTCCTTGTATTTGTCATTCTACTAACTCTCTGAGAATTTCTCTGCAATAGTTAATCTAAATTACACAACCTAGACTCATGTTAAATATTATTACAATTATTTAGCAGTACTTTTTGCGATGGCGTAACCGCCCACCGCAGGTGATCACATCGAGCAACATCATATCTCTAGAATACCAAGATCACATATGCAGGACATCTAGCAAAAGTAATGTAACATATTACCTTACATACAGTAAGTCTAGTAGTATTGCCAGTCAAAAACTGCCGATCAATTTACTTAGCCCAACACTACGGGCAAAACTCAAAAAAATCGGCGGTGATCCCATTTCTTCAAAAGGTGGGAAGGATAGCCGCCCGCCGATTTAGTCATTAGTACTTAGTCATTCGTCATTGTACGAGTATGTCACATTAACCTATCTATGACCGATTCACCGTACCCACTTAAAGATAACCTTGTAAACAACGCTCGCTCGCTGCAACAATTGGCTTGGGGGATTGAGGGGAGTGTGGGGCAGTTTAAGCTGATTTTGGCACGGTGTAATTATGCCAGCTTGCGCGATCGCCTCATAGAAAGATTGTGTGAAATTTGTCAAGTCGAAATCCGGCTGTTGGTGGTGCAGGAATCTCGCAGGACTCTTTATACTGCGATTCGGGAGGAATTTGGGGAGGACATACCAGGCTGTGTGATGGTTGTGGGTTTGGAGACAGTGCAGAATTTGGCAGTGATGTTAACTTCTGCTAATCAGGTGCGGGAGGAGTTTCGCAAGAATTTTGCTTTTCCTTTGGTGTTGTGGATTGACGATGAAATCTACAAGCAACTGATACAGGTGGCTCCTGATTTAGAGAGTTGGGCGATTACGAAGAATTTTGCGATCGCTAAAGATGATTTAATAACTTTACTCCAACAACTGGCCGAGCAATATTTTAGCAATACCCTAACCCTGAATCTAGATGCTTATTTCGTCTTAGAAGCAGAATTAACAGCAGCCCAGAGAGAATTACTAGATGATGCACAGGTTTCTCAAGAGGTAAAAGCTAATTTAGCATCATTGTTGGGTTTGGCAACACAGGTTAATAATAAAATCAATCTGGCGCTGGAACATTATCAACTAGCTTTGGCGCTTTGGCAGCAGCTTAACAGTATAGAACGATGGGGTAAAACCCTCGGTGATATTGCTTTTTGCTATTATCTCAAAGCTTTTCAACATGAAAATATTACTCATCCAGATTGGCAAGCTACCCGGCATTATATTCTTGAATATATTAGCTTTTTGAGTCAAGCTGAACAGCCAGATTTAATTGCTGATTCCATATTTAAATTTGGGGTTATACTGCGTGATTTACAAGAGTGGCAACATTTAAAAAATCTGGCTGGACAAGCATTAGAAATACATAAAACTAATAATAAACCCATAGAATTAGCAAAAGATTATGGGTTTTTAGCTGAGGTAGCTTTAGCTGAAGAACGCTGGTTACAAGCAAATAAATTTGCACAGCAAGCCTTGAATGTAGGAGCGTCCAGCCCTGTTACCATACCAGCACAAAAGGTTGTCGTCTCCAATGATTTGAGTCTCTATCGGTTTATTTTGGCTCGTTCTCAAGATCATTTAGGTGACTACCAAGAGGCAATTCGTAACTTAGAAGCTGCAAAAGATATCGGCAATCCACTGACAGATTTAAGGCTTTATCTGAAGATTCTTAGTTATTTGCAAAAGCTTTACTTTCAGCAAAAAGCATATCTCCAAGCTTATGAAATGAAGCAGCAGCAGCGTTCCATTGAGCAGCAATTTGGTTTGCGGGCGTTTATCGGTGCTGGTAGGTTGCAAGCGACAAAACAATTAGGGGTGCAAGGTCTTGTAACTTTAAGGATTGACAATAAAGATAGCATCGCCCCAGAAATTGCCGCATCTGGTCGTCAATTAGATGTAGAACGCTTAATTGAACGCATGGGTCGCCCGGACAAAAAGTTGATAGTCATTTGTGGAGAATCAGGTGTTGGCAAAAGTTCCCTGGTGAATGCGGGACTTGTACCAGCTTTAAAGAATAAAGCAATCGGTACTCAAGATTATTTGCCGGTGGTAATGCGCGTTTACACCAACTGGGTTGAAGAATTGGGGCGGCTTTTGGGAAATGAGGGGGATGAGGGGGATGAGGG
>NZ_WBKL01000164.1:0-566 GCF_015714705.1 Nostoc sp. NZL
GTTAAAAAAACTACAACCAAGCCCCGCAAAGAGCAATCAGAATCTGCTTAGTAGTGTAGATTTTCATCTCTGAAGTCTGTTTCTTTTCAACTCAGCGTTGCTGAGTCTTTTCTTGTTGCCTAGTCTAAACTCCAGTTAAACAGAGGAATATTGATACTGTGGTAATCTCTGGATACATGACTCAAATGTGTTGTGATACAACTCCTAGACAAGCCTCCCATCTAGGTTTTTCTGTAGAGTTTCTTTCTGATGCAACAGGAACCCTCGCCTTCACAAATAATGCAGGCGTTGCTACTGATGAAGAACTTCATAGGGCAACTTTAGTTTCTCAAGATACCTTTATTATTGACATCCTCCCGGCGCTAATCAGGAGTACCTGATATAGCGGGGGATTCCAAAGATCGCTCTTTGGACTTCCTCTTTCCGCGACCCGACTTACTTGGAGGAGTTTCCTCACCCACGCAGAGGTCGATGTCTCCAGAGGCGATTAACGTTCCTGTGTGCCCCACAGTACGGAGTCCAATTTCAAGAATATTCAGCGCTGCATTATGGTCACGGTCTAAGGC
>NZ_WBKL01000101.1:0-27393 GCF_015714705.1 Nostoc sp. NZL
GTGGTAACTGTTGCAGTTCCACCCTACTACACCAGTCAGAATTGCTCTAACTGTGGTGAGGTTGTCAAAAAAACTTTGAGTACCAGGACTCATTGCTGCCCCCATTGCGGAACAGCCTTAGACCGTGACCATAATGCAGCGCTGAATATTCTTGAAATTGGACTCCGTACTGTGGGGCACACAGGAACGTTAATCGCCTCTGGAGACATCGACCTCTGCGTGGGTGAGGAAACTCCTCCAAGTAAGTCGGGTCGCGGAAAGAGGAAGTCCAAAGAGCGATCTTTGGAATCCCCCGCTATATCAGGTACTCCTGATTAGCGCCGGGAGGATGTCAATCTCTGGCATATTTCTAATATCAGCTACCAACACACCATTAGTAGATTGAACTGATTCCACAAGATTCTCTATCCAAGTGGGGAAAAGTAGGGGGTTTTATACCTCCTACTTTTTCAAATTTTTACCTGATTGGTGCTTTATTATTTTGCGATCGCAGCCAAAAATACTAGTACTATTTTACGAAGTAGCTAATACAGATACATAGGTATGGGTGTACAGATGTACGCTCCTACACCTATTTATGTATTGCCAATATTTATAATCAGTATTAATTGATACCATATAAATAGGTAAAGTGGCGAAAATAAATCAAACTATTAATTATTTACGCCGACTTACTTAGACAAATCTAGAGACGAAATATAGCAGGATGCTTGCGAGTATTGACCGAATAATGTCACTATGAATCTGCGTGATCTGAATTAAAGTTAAAACTTAATTTCAGCAATACTTATTTTACCTTGTGAAAATTTTATGGTTAGAGGATTGAGAGTTAGTCTGCTGCTATTGGCAGTTCTGGGAAATCTGGCATGGTCATTTAGCGCCAAGGCAAATTTTAACGGTAAACTGACCGTGGAAATTGATGGCTTGAAGAATAAACAGGGACAAATATGCGCCAGTATATTTGCTAGCAGTGAAGGATTTCCTAGCGATCGCGATCGTGGCTTACAAAAGCAGTGTACCAAGATTACTGGTGCTCCCTTATCCATTACCTTTGAGAACTTGAAAGCCGGTAGTTACGCCGTTGCTGTCCTTCACGATCAAAATAATGACGGCACTCTCAATAGTAATGGCTTTGGTATACCTAGCGAAGGCTTTGGATTTTCCAGCAACCCAGAAATTCGCACAAGAGCGCCCAAATTTAGCGAAGCAGTATTTTTGGTAGCAGGCCCAAACACTAATATCCAAATCCAATTGAAATATTTTTAGGTTTATTCTCAAGAATCGTTGTGTGAATCTTCTGGTAGATTTTGTTGTTCCGCCAAGCCACGCATTCGATTTATCTGAGTTAAAGCATATCGTGCTGTTGCTTGCACTTCGGCATCTGGGTCATCTAACGCATGGCGCAACATTTGACTCATTTGACCCATCATGTCATAAACGCGCGTCAGATCACGGATCGCATTTTGCCGCACTTGTGGACTTTCATCTTGGATTGAAATTGCTAGAGCACGGTTCATCGGTTTGAGCGTGCGGATGCCAATTTCTGCTAAAGCTGCCAAAATTAAACTGCTTTCTTGAGAATCAGCATCAATCATCAGGTCAGCCATCGGCTGAATTGCCCGCGAATCTCCCTGCTGACCCAAATCCCAAATAGCCTTGCGCCGCTTCGTTGGGTCAGAACTGCGTAAGTCTTGAATTAATTCATCAACAATATTGAGTTTAGCAAGCCGGGAAGTTTTTTCTGGTAGCAGTAATTGTGTGGCAAGTGGTGGCGTAGGTGTTTGTAGACTAGTTACTGTCTCTGGTGAGGGTAGTATCATTGGGTCTTTTTCGGCTTCACCCAAACTTTCAGTATTTGATATTTCGGATTGCACTTGTTTGACCTGACGAAACCACCTCAGCAGGTAAATAAATGCGCCAATACTTCCTAGAATTCCGATGGAAAATATTAACCACCAGACAAAACCTCTCTCGGTTGCTTTGGGTGTTGTAGTTGCTTGGGAAGTCGAAGCAGGAGAGGTGAGAATTGGAGAGGTAACAATTGGAGAGGCAACAATCTGATTTTTGGCAGCCAAAGCTGCTTGTAATCTCTCCCTAGTCGCCAGACCAGCAAGACCATCTACTTTTAAACCCTTTACTTTCTGGAATTTAGCTACAGCGATTTCCGTAGTGGCGTTATACTGTCCATCTACCATGCCACTGTAATATCCCAACTGCTTTAATTGGGTTTGTAATCTCTGCACATCTGATTTGCGACTACCATATCTCAAAACAGCCGGACTAGCAGTAACTGTCGAACTAGCTTGTGCAAGTTCTAAAATTTCAGGTGCTAGGTTAGGTGTGGCTGTGCTTGAGCGATTTGGGTAAAAACCCACGCAAGAAAAACAGGTAATTATCAGAATTGAGGAACGGCATAGCCTCATATTGCAAGTTTCAGCCTGAACGTGCTTTTGAAGTCTTCGATACCACAATACCTTCAAGATGACCAAATGTTAACTGTCATTTTTTTATTGGGCATTGGGCATTAGTTATTTTCCCTCATCTCCCTACTGAATTACGAATTACGTCCGCTTTCGCGTAGCGTCTGGTAGAGAAGCGTTCGCGCAGGGTCTCATAGAGAGGAACGAGCGTCATTACGAATTACGAATTACGGTAAAATTTCTCGTTCAGATTCTCTAACTCCTAGAGTTATGGGGTTCAATTTTTTAGTAGATGTTTCTAAAACTGGTTGCTGTATATTAGCTATCTCGCCCACAGTAACTGTGTCGTTTTGCGCTGCTAAAGTATCACGTTGGTTAATGAGATAGATGCTGATTAAAGTTAGGAAAACACCGACCCACTGCAATGGACTGAGGACTTCTGAGAGGAAGAGATTGCCGAATAGTAGGGCAAAGACGGGTGTGAGAAAGGTGAGAGAACTAAGACTAGTGAGACTGCCACTAGAGGCAAAGTAGAAAAATAATCCGTAGGCGATCGCACTGCCAAATACGGTAGCATAACCCAAAGCCACTAAATCAGATGCTCCCAGATTCTCCCACTGCTGGGATTCGATAACTGATGAAACTCCCCATAGTGGCAATCCACCCAAAATCATGTGCCATCCTGTAGCGGTTACTGGGTCAGCATGTCGGCACACAAACCGAATCAACACTGTTCCCACTGCCATTGATAGCGCTGCTAACAGCATCAACCACTCGCCGCTAGCAAACAAATCTTGCCAGTTACCAATTGTGATATTTGCGCCTGAGTCGAGAAAATGTAAAATCAACTCATCAGGTAAGCCGATTAAACTAATACCTGTGACACCCAAGCCTAGCCCCAGCCATCCCCAAAAACCAATGTGTTCTTGGAATAGCCACAACGATAGTAAGGCAACAGCCAAGGGTTGCGAGTCAATCATCACAGACCCTAACCCCGCACTGGTTCTGACTAATCCCTCTGCCAAAAAGCCTTGAAACAGCGTCCCATCTACTAGACCAAATAAGGCAATCCACAGCCATGCAGCCCAACCCTTCGGCTGGGGTTTACCCATGAATGCTGCTGCAATCAGAATTAACATCCCTGCTGGTATCAGACGCACTCCCGCCATGAATAGCGGTGTGGTATGGGGTATCACTCCTTTCATGGCTACCATTGCCGTCCCCCATAGGAAAAAGGGGGCAATTAAGAGGAGAGGGGCGAAGGGAAGTTTAGATGCACTGAGTTTCAGTTGCATGGGTTTGCTGATGCCTTTGTTTAACAAGCGCAAAAATTGCTTTACCCAATTTTACCGAATTATGTAGTTTTGCGATCGCCTCTGGCGGGTGCTTTGCACCATCGCGTAGCGTCTCTAAGACAAAGAATTAATACTCTTATGTAGCTAAAGTTACAAGATACTGAAGATTGTAAGAAGACAGAAAGCTTTAAAAAGCTTTATCAGGTAAATCGCTTCCGGTTAGCAGTAATTATTTATCAGTTTTTGTTAGGTAATTCTGGAAGAACCTCTCCCCTTTCCATGCTAGGGAAGAGGGCTGGGGGGTTAGGTTTTTGATTACTGAATCGATGCTCTAGATGACTGTAACGAAGCAATTAAGATAAATACCAATAATGATAATGACGAAGCCTACTTTTTAAGTGGTGCTAGTACAGCACGGCGGAAATAAACCTACCATTTAAAATGGTGCAATAGCTTGGAATACAATTCTTTTGACTTTTGACTTTTGACTTCCGCTCTGCGGCACTAGCCATTATTTGAATGGGAATAAGTTTCCAGGAATAAAAGATTTACGGAATTCTGCAAGCTTAAGAAACGAAAAAGCTAGGGAAATTGTCAAATATATTAAATAATATAATAAGAAATAACAAGCTCTATGCTGAAGTGTGAGTATTCTTCAGTGTAAATAACCGAGCAATTGAGCTTGCTTTATTGAAAATTTATTACGCCTCTGGAGAGTCCGACCTCTGCTTAGAGAAGGTAACTTCAAAAAGTAAGTTGTCTCAAAGAAAGAGGAAAGTCCAATAGTGATGTTGGAATCTCCCGCTACACCGCTTTGCGGTTAGCGGGAGTGGATGTCAAATAAGGATACCTAAGTTTTCCCGGCTTAGATATCCAATAGCAACATAACCTATATAAATAGATTGTTGACTATATTATAATGAGCAATTTTTATTTTTAAATGCTTCTTAGGACAGTTTATGAATTGCTCCTTAAGTAGGATGCAAAAATTAAAGATAAGGCTTAATCTGGAAGATTATAAATTTTTACAAGAAGAAAATACAACTTATGTGCAGGTGCGCTAACGTAGTGTAACGCACCCTACTTTCTAAGACAAGTTAGCAACTCTAGACTTTTCTAAAGTCGCTACCAGTTTCACTCCAAATTCTTCCTCAAACACTCCTTTTTTATAATCTAAGCTCCAAAGTTCCAAAGCACAATCATCATCAGGTTGAGATGGAAAAATCAGCAAGTTGACTTGCCTAAATTGTGCATAATATTCACATTGTACTTGAGCGATCGCACCAATTTGTCGTCTATCTAATGCCACTGCCAATCTCAGAATTGCGCTCAATTGACTGACCATTTGTCGCTGGTGTTTAGTCAGCAATATCTGGGAATTTTCATGTTTTTTCTTAGGCGGCGATTTGCGATGATAACGCGCTAAATTGGCAATAATTTCAATCTCGGTTTCTGTATAACCGAGCAATTCACCATTGCGAATTAGATAGTAAGAGTGCTTGTGGTGAGATGAATGGCTGATATAATGACCGCAATTGTGTAATATTGCAGCTGCCCACAGCAGTTGTCGTTCGTCAGATCCCCAGTGGTGTAGGGTACCTTGAGTTTGGTCAAATAAACTCTGGGCAAATGTGGCGACGCGATCGCTATATTCTAAATTGACATGGTATTTATTAGCGAGTTTTAAAACATTGCGTTCCCGAACTGAACTTTGGTAGCGGAGCTTATCTTCAATTAAACCGTGGGTTAACATCCAGTCTACGATTACGCCTTCCCTCAAAGAACGCTCACAGACTGTTACCGATTCATTACCCAACAGGGTCATCGCTTCCTGTAATATCACTGCACCAGCGAGTATAACTTCAGGGCGCTTATCTGGCATCCCAGGTATGGCAGCCCTTTCTGAATTACTCAGTTTCCGCAAGCGATTTACCAACTCTCGCAAGTCTTTAAGACTGAACTGGTAGCCATTGAGGGTGGAAGGAATAACACCCGACTTTTCTCGCGCATGAATCATCGCCAGGGTTTCAATTGTGCCAGATGTACCCACCAAACGGGGAGATTCCCCAAACTCTAGGTTTGCTAGTATCTCATCCACGGAACGTTCTAACATCCCGCATGTATAAGATTGCAGGTATTGAAACTCAGTGTTGCTGATGGGGTCAGTAGTAATTAACTCGCTAGTGAGTCGCACTGCACCGACTTTGGTACTGGTGAGAGTTCGTGCTTGGTGACTATCGCCTAAAACTAACTCTGTGGAACCACCGCCAATATCAACAATCATGTGGGGCTGGTTGTGAAATTCCATCCCCGATAGTACACCAAGATAGATTCGTCGCGCTTCTTCTTGACCAGAAATCAAGTCAACGCTTAAACCCAACTCCGTTTTTACTCTGTGTAAAAAATCTTTACCATTCGGGGCTTCCCGTACAGCACTAGTTGCCACAGCAATGATTGTTTCAGCATTGATAGTTTTGGCAACTTCTTGGAAGCGTCCTAAAGCTGCGATCGCCTTTTTAATTATCTCCGGTTTGAGTTCCCCAGTAGTCAGATTGCGATCGCCAAGTCTCACAGTTTCTTTTTCTCTGGCGATAATGCTGAAAGCTGGTAGTGTGGGGTCAATCTTGACTACTACCATGTGTAGAGAATTTGTTCCCAGGTCAATGGCAGCAATAATCCGATGTTGCTTAGGTGGTTGAGTTGGAACACTCTCCCAGCTAGAAACTAAATTCAGCATCTAGTTTTCTCTCTCTATAAGAAATGATGGCAAACGGTGGTATGTCGGGGTAGCTGGCACTGATATTTGTTACAACATACTTGCTCTGAAAGTGGAGACGCGGTGATTTTTTCTCCGTGTCTACGTGTCTTTGTGTCTTCATGTCCGGTTCATCGTCGGACGAGGGTAACTGAGCTAAGTATATTCACCCTACTGGTTCTAACCTAGTGACTATTTAAAGATATTTAAAGTTGCCACTTGAGGTTATGTTTTTACAAATAACAAATAACGTTATTCTATAGATGTAAAGATGTGTTAATTCATCTATCTAAAGTTATTTGTTGATTTCTATGTTAAGGACGCCAGAACGCCCCCAGGAACCAGTTTGGCTTGTAATTATCCGGCTTTTGCGCTGGCATAAACCAGAAGGACGGTTAATTTTAATGATTCCTGCCCTTTGGGCTGTATTTTTGGCAGCTTCTGGGAAACCGCCTTTACCTCTGGTTGGTGTGATTATATTGGGTACTCTGGCCACGAGTGCGGCGGGGTGTGTAGTCAATGATTTGTGGGATCGGGATATTGATCCAGAAGTGGAGAGAACACGCGATCGCCCCCTCGCTTCTCGTGCCTTGTCTGTGAAAGTTGGGATTGTAGTTGCGATCGTATCGCTAGCATGTGCAGCGATCCTAGCCTTTTATCTTAACCCGCTGAGTTTCTGGTTATGCGTGGCAGCTGTGCCCGTAATTCTGCTTTATCCAGGTGCAAAGCGGGTGTTTCCTGTACCGCAACTGGTGCTTTCCATCGCTTGGGGTTTTGGCGTCTTGATTAGCTGGAGTGCGGTGACACAAACCATCTCCCAAGCAACTTGGTTACTTTGGGGCGCGACTGTACTTTGGACATTGGGATTTGATACAGTTTACGCCATGAGCGACAAGGAAGACGATCGCCGCATTGGTGTTAATTCTAGCGCCATATTTTTCGGGAATTATGCCCCTGTAGCTATTGGAATTTTCTTTGCTGGCACAATCTTATTATTGGCTTGGTTAGGCATACTCATACATCTGCACTTAGCCTTCTGGATTAGCCTTGCAGTTGCTACTATCGGATGGGTTTGGCAGTTTCTGCGATTAAGACAGCGAGACTTACCTAATCCTGTTTATGGTCAGATGTTCCGGCAAAATGTGTGGATTGGCTTTATTTTACTTGCTGGGATGATTGCTGGATCTTTTTAAAGGACTTGCAAATAAAAAATATCCCAAAACTGACGCAAAAACCCTCTCTATTTCTCGTCTCCCTGTGGTAGCCTGCGCATCTATGTTTATTTGGAAATCCCTAATAAGTAAAAGGTAATGCATAGAATCCTTTTGAAAAAATATTTATGAGTTTTTGTATGAGTACATTCTTTGATTGGTTTATGCGTACTTGGACAGCAATAGGCGTACTATTTTTGGTTGTCACCTGTCCATTTCCTGCACAAGCTGCTAGCCGCATTGATCCGCAACTGGAAGAGCAAGTATTGCAAATTATCCGCGAACATCCAGAGGTAATTATTGAATCTGTTCAAGCGTATCAGCAGCAACAACAACAAAAAGTCAAGCAAGTACGGCAAGCATTTTTACAGGATTTAAAGACAAATCCTCAAACAGTGATTGGTGAGTCTCCAACCACAGGTTCAACTCAATCAAAAATTGTGCTAATAGAATTTTCAGATTTTCAATGTCCATACTGTGCTGAGGCGCATAAAACATTGAAAGAATTGTTAGCAAAATATCCAGATAAAGTCAGATTAGTTTACAAAAATTTTCCGCTGACTTCAATTCATGCTGAAGCGTTGCCAGCGGCGACAGCGGCTTGGGCGGCACATCAGCAAGGAAAATTTTGGGAATATCATGATGCTCTATTTACTAATCAAAAGCAACTAGGTGAGGCATTATATTTAGATATTGCTAAAAATATAAATTTGGATTTGGGTAAATTTAAAGGCAATCTTACTCTTACTACTCCTGCAATTACAAAAGATATCCAACTAGCAGAAAAATTAGCTGTTTCTGGCACACCTTTCTTTGTAATTAATAGTCCAACTTTTTCAGGAGTGGTGCAGCTTGCAGATATCGAAAGTATATTGACTGATGCTAAGTAAATTAGTATATTTTGAAAATAACTACTCATTGTTTAAACAGCTAGGCGTAAATAAATTAAATTTTGTAATAATGACTTTAGCCCTGATAAACTCCTCTCTGAGCAATGAATTGCTCACTACGTACTAGGATTTTATTCTATGTTAATTATGCCTACCTAGTTATTATTCACTGATTTATCAAGAAAGAATAAAGGCATCGCTTACGCGAATAAAACTATAAATTCTGACTCTCTGAACATCTGATTAGAAGCTTCCTCCACTCAGATTTCTGTATTATAGCAAGGGACTGGGGACTGGGGACTGGGTGAAAAGTCTTTTTGTGTCTAAGTTTTATCATCTGTTGATGTCCTAATCACCTTGGCTGTTGCTATAATTCTTCTTCAATCATGTTTGACAAATAGCAATATATACTGTGTAACTACTGTATCTCCATAGCATCTGTTTAGATAGATACGTTTTTATTTAACAATAATGTGCATCTTTAGTTAGAGGTTTAGTGCATCAGTAAACTGTTGTATTGAAGCAAGTGTAAGGAGTAGCTTATGAGGAGTGATGAGGAGAAATTTTCCTCACTCCTCATGTTCTTAACTTAGAGCTTAAGCGAGAAGTATTGATTATTACTCTTTCCCCCTATCCCTGCATCCCTGCATCCCCCGCCGAGGCGGATCTTGGTGCATGAGGGGACGCAATCCATTTAACCCAGCTGCAATTGCTGAACCGTTATGGACAACCGTCGCCGCTAAGGGATGCAATCCTATGGTTGTGGCTAGTCCTAAGGCTGCCAAATTGGGGAACACGGCTAAACCGATATTTTGTTTAATTACTGCTTGGGTTTGGCGGGCGATCGCGATTGCTTCTAAAAAACTGGTTAAGTTATCATCCATCAGGACAACATCGGCTGTTTCCCTTGCTACTTCGGAACCTCCACTAAAAGAAATAGCAACATCGGCATAAGCTAGGGCAATGGAATCATTCAAGCCGTCGCCAGTAAACGCTACAGTTTTACCTGATTCATGTAATTTTTGGATAATTTCGGCTTTTTTTTCTGGAAATGCCTCGGCATGAACTTGAGATAAGGGAAGATTAAGTTCTTGGGCAACAGCTATAGCCCTTTGTTGATTATCGCCTGTCAGCAGATGTATTTCCATACCGTATTCGGTTTGCAGTTTCTCAATCACGGCTGGGCTTTCTGGGCGGAGTGGGTCTGTGTAATAAATAACTCCTTGGAACTCCTGATTTACCCCTACATACAGCAAAGAATTATGGGCAGAAATCCGGCAATTTAGGTGATAGGGACAATCTGCTTGGTTGCAGAGATGTGGTTCATAAAGACAATCGAGGGGAATGCCACACTGACGCAAAAAGCGATCGCTTCCTACAATAACTTGTTCACCGTCAATTTCGGCTCGTACACCCAAACCAATTTCATACACAAATTCTTGGCGGGGTAGAATCTTAATACCCTGTTTTTCGGCATAGTTTACTACGGCTGCGGCGGCTGGGTGAGTTAGGCGTTGTTCGGCCGCAGCTGCTAAGGTTAGCAACCTCCGAGGCGACATTCTCCCAACTACGGTTTCTATTTCTACAACTTCGATATCACCTTTGGTCAAAGTGCCTGTTTTGTCAAATACCAAGGTGTCCATCTGTGCCAATTTTTCCAAAGCGCGACCACTGCGAATGAGAACACCATGTCTGGTGGCGTGGTGCAACGCTGCTAAGAAAGTTGTTGGTAGGGAAACGCGAATACCAGTGACAAAATCGAGGGTGAGGATAGATGCTGCCCTGGCTGGGTTGCGAGTTGTTGCTAACACCAGTCCAGCAAAAATCAGGGCTGGCAATACTGCTTTATCAGCAACGGTTGCCGCATAGTTGCCCATGCGTGTATCGTGAACAGGGGCTTGTTGTACTAACTCGATACTTGCACCAGCACGGGTGGCAGTGCCTACTCGTTCGGTTTGGATGTAAATTTCTCCTTCCCGCACTAGGGTAGAGGCATAAACTGCTTGTCCTACCTGACGTAAAACGGGCATTGATTCACCAGTCAATTTTTGTTGGTCAATTAAAGCTTTGCCGCGTAGAATTTGCCCATCAACAGGGATTTGTTCGCCTGGATAAACTATCACTGTGTCTTTTGGCTGCACTTGTGTGGCGAGGATGTGTTTTTTTTGCCCATCTGGTTGTTCAACCCAAGCGTAATGTCCCAAGGAATTTAGTAAATCGGCGGCGTGATTTTTGGTAACTCGTGCGGTGCGATCGCGGATCAGATCGCCAATTTCATGCAATGTGATCACCAAAGCTGGTGTTAAGAGATTTCCTTGGGAAGAAGTTAAGGCGATCGCAATCAAATCTAGACAATCTATATTTAATTTTTGTTTTTGGGTAATGCTGGTATAAGCACGTTTAGCAATAGGTAAAGCCGCCAGTGCCACTGTTGCCGCAATCATTGCCCTAGGAATGGGAAATCCTAACCCCAGTAAAGCTAAAACAGTAGCCAAAGCCGGCAACTTCACACCAGAATCATCTGCTTCTGCTATTTGTTGACTGTTAACTGTTGAGTGTTGACTGACTTTAGCTTCATGTAGCAAACGTATTAGATACGCTTGCATTAACTTATCATTATTACTAGATAATTGATATCTAATTGCAATAGAACTACAAGAGCAATTAACGCGTACTTGTAAAATGCGACTATCAGATTCTAGTAACTCTTGTAGGCGTTGAGCATAATTGGGTTCGTAGGCTAACAGGGGAACGCGAAATCTGATTCTGCCAGGAATTATATGTACTACATGATAGTCAATTCCAGTGATGATTTTTGATTCCTGAGCCACTCGCTTGCTAGTTTCTGGCTTGGTGGCGATCGTCATGATTTCCCCCTCATGATTTTGTGGCGATATGATGGGTGGGAATTTATCCTTCAACATCCCATGAAATAATTATGTCAAGTCAAGTCTTTACGAGGAATCTAACTGTGAACATAAGTCTATGTAATAAGCTGTTACGCATTTAATTTGTACATTTACCTAATGACTGATGACTGATGACTGTTAACCGTCAACAGTTAACAACCATCAATGTATTTCTTAAGAAATAATTTAGCTTTTATAAAAAATTAATCACCTATATTAATAAATATTCTCAATAAAATTAAGGTAATGATTTATTTAATTGCAAATACTCAAGTCTTAGATGAGATTGCAATTAGCAAACGCTGCAAATGAAACAACTGAGAGAACAGTATTGCTGTTGACTAATGTTAGCGTGGGTTGTGAGTACGTTGTTTTATCAAGGAGCAAGTTTAATAGGGTTGAGTTAGGAGTTTGAAACCGCTATCTACCCTGGATGGCCACACACCATTACAAAGAACGATCGCGATCGCACCATATAAACACCGCTTTTCCAACAAAAGTAACCAAACTCCCATTGTAGAATCTGGGGTACAATCCCGCCTAACAGCCTTTGAGATGATGATCCCGATTTTAGATATGCGTCTATTCAAAGAAAAAGAATGGTTATTGAGCTTGCTGGTAATATCTCTAGTTCTATGGCTGATATTTTTAGGAAACTCCCCTTTACGAGACTGGGATGAAGGTACAGTGGCACAGGTTGCCCGTGAAATTTGGCGTGCACCACTTGGTTCAATGCGTTGGCTTTACCCCACCTTGGGAGGTGAACCTTATCATAATAAGCCACCTCTGATGCACTTGCTAATTGCTTGGACTTACTCCATCGGGGGTGTGAATGAGTGGACAACACGTCTACCAGGTGCAGTGTTAACTGCCTTGGGAGTGCCTTTGCTTTACTTGGTGGGATGTTTGCTTTTTAACCAAACTTTACCAGCTTTGTTTGCCGCTTTAGTTTACCTGACGATGTTGCCTGTGCTGCGTCACGGACGGCTAGCAATGCTAGATGGTGCAACTATTACCTTTTTCTTACTGTTGTTGTTTTGTTTGCTAAAAGCAAGGCAGAATCATCGGTATGCTCTCGGTGTGGGATTTTGTCTAGGGTTAATCACTCTAACTAAAGGGATGATAGTTTTGCCGCTAGGGACAATAGCTTGTTTATTCGTGATCGCAGATCGGCAGTTTGCTTTGTTAACAAGCCCCTACCTATTAGCGGGAATATTTTTAGGAAATGCACCAGCGATCGCTTGGTTTGCTGCTCAATGGCAATATTATGGTGACAATTTCTTCAAAGTGAATTTTCAAGCACAAACTTTTGATCGCCTTACACAATCTGTTGAAGGTCATACTGGGCCTCCCTGGTACTATTTAATCGAGTTAATTAAGTATAGTTCTCCTTGGCTATTATTTTTACCTGAAAGTATTTATCTAGCTTGGAAAAATCGTCGTACTACTTGGGGCAGTCTAATTATTATTGGCACAATTATTTACTTAGTAACTATCTCTTTAATGAGAACTAAACTGCCTTGGTATATTATGCCTGTATATCCATTTTTGGCCTTGGCAATTGGTGCTAAATTTAGCGAAATTTGGCAGCATGGCCATTTTAAGGTACGAAGTTGGACAATATTTATAGCTATTATTGCTATTGCTGGTCTAGGAGGCTTTGTTTACTTTTTTGTTGCAAATAAAGAACCTATTTTAATGGTTATGAGCATTGTTTTGGCAATAACTATGGGCATCGTAGCTTGGCTAATTAAGCAACGCGATCGCAACTTTATTCCAGTGTTATTTACAGGGATGTATTTAGTTTTAACTCTGTTAGTAAGTTCGCAATCTTGGATTTGGGAATTAAATGAAGCTTTTCCAGTTAAACCAGTCGCAGCCTTAATTCGGGCAAATGTTTCACCAGGAACACAAATTTATACCTCTTTTGCTTATGAGCGTCCTAGTTTAGACTTTTACAGCGATTGCAAGGTAACTGCTGCAACTGTGCCACTTTTACAAAAAATGTTATCTAATAAATCTTATTTGCTGTTAGACAATGCGGCTTTACAGCAAATCAATTTAACTGGTAGTCAAATTATAGGAACAGCTAACGGATTTACTCTGGTTACCAAAAATTAATTACACCAACGAATATTAGATAGGATATTACCTAAAAAATTAGATAATTGGGTATCCCGATGAGGCTGGGTTTGTTTACTACCTATTATGGTGCTACGATCCTTCGTTCGTTACTTGAACTGTGGATTGACTAGATTGGGCTAGATAGATACCCGCTAAAACTACGGCAAAAGTTGCCCAGTCAAACAAACCTACTTGTTCTGAAAAAATAAACCAAGCAAAAATGGAGGCTAGGACTGGTTCGATAAGAAGCGTGACGGCGACAACACTTGAAGAGATTCTGCTGAGGCTATAAGCCAAAAGTCCTTGACCTAACACTTGGCAAAAGAGGGCTTGGAAAATGATGAAAAACCAACCCATCCAGGAATAGGGAAGCAGTCTATCTTCGAGGAATGGGAGGACGGGCAGTAGAAACATTGTTGTGATTCCACAGCGCCATAGCATGATGGTTGCGGTGCTAAAACGGGTTCGGAGTCGTTCTATCAGCAGCATACACGTAGCCATAAAAATCGCAGTTAGCAATGCTAAGGCATCACCGAGTATTTGGTCAGTTGCAAATTGCACCTTATTGAGTTCAAATGCGATCGCTCCTAAAAGTGCCATAACCAGACCAATAACGAATCTGTTATCGAAGCGCCGACCGAATAAAAGATACCCAGCCAAAGCAACAAATAAGGAGTTCAAATTAGATAGTAAAGCCACGTTGGCAACGCTAGTTTGACTCAGCGACCAAGCCCACAAGAGGAGGTAGGTTGCAGCAGCTGTTCCCATTGCCAACAACAACCACATATCTTGACTCGTAAAAGGCTTCTGTTCTATAGATTGGTTATCGGACTTTTGGTTGCGGAAAGCCTCAAGTCCATTCCATAGCGCAAAGACGACTGTGGCGATCCAACTGCGATGAAATACCACAGCATTTGCACCAATTTCTTGTTGACACAATTTGGTCAGAGATGGTGCTAAAGATATGGGAATCAGGGCAATAAATAATGAGATAGTTCCTAATAAAACTGGTGTTTCGGAGAATTGTTGCTTTAGTAATGACAGTTTCAGCGTCATACTTTTAACGAGAATGGTAATTATATTTTTGACTGATTCTTGGAACGGGTAATTAATAGCAGCTTGGCTAGATACGGCTAAGTATAAACCTATTAAAACTACAGCGAAACCTATCCAATTTGAGAAAGTTAATTTTTCCGAAAAAATTACAAGAGCGAAAATGCCGCTAAATACAGGCTCTAACAGATGCACCAAGGAGACAACCACGGAGGAAAACCTAGCAAGGCTATAGGTCAAAAGCCCATGACCTAAAACTTGGCAGATCAGCGCTAAGGAAATTACCCAAAGCCAGCCACTGAGTGTAGAAGGGAAAAGCTGATCTTGAGTGAACAAAAGTATGGGGAAGATGACTAAAGCAGCGATCGCACAGATCCACAACTGGATTGTGGAGGGAGAAAATTTGGTTCGTAATTTTTCTACGATTAGCAGGTATGCACCCAAGAAAACCGCAGAAACGATCGCAGCAAAGCTTCCTTGAACTTCGTCTGTAGCGATTTGCAGTTCCTCAAATTCAATAGCGATCGCTCCCCCAAGGGCGATGATCATCCCAATCAGGAATTGGCTTTCAAAACGCTGACGAAATAACAGCCACACCCCCAAGCTAGTAAATATCGGAGCGAGATTATGCAACACACTAGAAATCGCAACGCTAGTTTGAGTCAGTGACCAAGCTAAAAAGACTAAAGTGGCAGCCCAAAGAATACCAGCACCTAGCAATAGCAATAGATCCCGACTGGTGTAGGTCTGCTGTTCTATAGGTTTGTCTAAGGAAAATCGCTGCCGTATTGCCTTGTATCCATGCCACAGCAAGAAGACCAAACTAGCAAGCCAAAAACGATTAAATACAGTGGCATTGGGGCTGAGTTCAATTTCGCTCAATTTCATAAAAATAGAGCCAAAAGAAATGGCACCTACACCTACAAATAATGAAGCGATCGCTATCTTCGTTTGATTGGATACATTCATTAGGAAATTTAAATATATGGATCAAACCCTCTAACCAACCCAGCGCTCTTGGGCAAATCCTACAGCTATTTTGGCTAGTAATGTCACAAAAACGCCCAATATTAAATATCCCTGGCGAGGATGGCGAGATAGCAGCACGCCAATGGCTATATTGAGAGGCACAATACCGTAGGCGAGACGGCTTAAGGAGATAGTCCCCCCAGAGGCTAGCAGCAAACCAATACCACAAAAGCCATAGATAACTGTAACTGGGGTCAGTTGCGTGTGTAAGCGCCACAACATATAGCCACCACCCAAGACCATGAACAAGTTGAGCAAGTTATTGATCCACTCTTCACTTGCCAGAATCAACAAAAATAAGACTAAAGCATAAAAGCTATAGAATAATTTCCCAGAACGAAAATGTTGACGGAAACGCCATAAAAGATAGCTACTGGCAACAATCACGCCAAACAACAAGAGATACCAGGGGTCTTGAATGCCGCCAGATGGTTTTTGAATCCAACCATATTGCCAATTTTTTGTGCCGACTGCAATTTGCATAAGCATATTTAACCAACCCTGCCAATCAAACCCCAGAGTTGGCCGCCATCCTCGTTGTGCTTCGATAAATGCTAAAGGGTTGCCAAAATAAATCGCACAATACAAACTGAATAAAAGTATGCCAATCGCGGTAGTTAAACCAGCTATATAGGCAATGGGTGGTCGGCGTTCTTTCCACGCTGCGATCGCAAATGCTGGAATTAGTGCCATACCTGTGGGACGTGTTGCTGTCGCCATCGCCCCCCAAAGCGCAGTCCAACCATATTGCTTTTGATCAAACGCCCGCAAAGCCGCTGTACTCAAAAATAAATACAGCCCTTCTGTGTAAATCACCCCCGTAAACATAGAAGATGGATACAAAGAAACCACAGCAGTCGCCCACTGCGCTGCATTGATGCCATAATGCTCTTTGGTCCAAAAGTATAAATAGTAAAGTGCAGCAAAAAAGGCCAGATTGTTGACTGACGTACCTGCTAATTCAAACGGTAAGCCCAACTTCATCAAAACCCAGATGGTTAAGGGAAAAAGGGGGAAGAAAGCAAGATTATGTTGCTTACCATCATTTACAAATTCATAGCCAGAAGTAGCGATCGCTCGGTAATGCATACTATCCCATGCATCAACAACCCCCCAGCTAAAATGGGGCAATAATTTTTCTGCTGGTAACGGTAGCTTTGGTGCAACCAGCAACATAGCTGTCCAAATGAATATTCGGCTGGCAAGCCATATTGCTGCTGGAAACAGGAAATAATTTTTCCATAAAACTTTTTTTATAACTATCTGAACTTTGACCATAAGGTTGAGTGCTTCAACAAACTCCTTTATGCATCCTTTTACCTATGGCTGCAACACAGCAATTTATGAGTAATATTTTGCATATTAAATCCTCCACCAACATAATTAACAAACTGGACAAATTAGCAATTAATTGAAATTATTTCTTATTTGGTTACTTTTGCCAATTTTCTCGGAATTTATCTTTAAAAGTATAGTATTTATAAATACAATTTTTGTCTAGTTATATGAAAATTGAGCAACTTTAGTACTTTATGGCTAGCAGTCTATCAAGTTGAAATTAACGGATTGGGGCGTAGTGACGAGGACACGGGTAAATTGTCCTTCTTTGCGCCTCCCCCTCGCCGCGTCTCTACTCGTTGTCAGTGTATCGATTATAGGGATTGCTGTTATTAAAGAGTCCCCAGCAATTTATAGTGGGAGTTGTCTGTAAATCCTTAAGCAATTGTGAAAGCGATTACTCTTGTTGGTTCCACTGGTTCTATTGGTACTCAGACTTTAGATATTGTCACTCAGTACCCAGATCAGTTTCGGATTGTGGGATTGGCAGCTGGGAGCAATGTAGAGATGTTGGCTGCTCAAATTCGGCAGTTTCGGCCGGAAATAGCAGCCATTTGCTCAGAAGATAAATTACCAGCGCTCAAAGAAGCAATCATTGATCTCGATCCCCAACCGATTCTACTGGCAGGCGAAGCCGGAGTGATAGAAGTCGCTCGTTACGGCGATGCCCAAACTGTTGTCACTGGGATCGTTGGTTGTGCTGGCTTGCTACCAACGATCGCAGCTATTGAAGCTGGCAAAGATATTGCCTTAGCGAACAAAGAAACCCTGATTGCTGGGGCCCCTGTGGTTCTACCCCTAGTCGAAAAACACGGTGTAAAATTACTCCCAGCAGATTCTGAACATTCCGCAATTTTTCAATGCCTCCAAGGTGTACCAAAGGCAGGCTTGCGAAAAATTTTGCTCACAGCATCTGGTGGGGCTTTCCGAGACTGGGATGTAGAAAAGTTAGCAGATGTAACCGTTGCTGATGCCCTCAAGCATCCTAATTGGTCGATGGGGCGGAAAATCACAGTAGACTCTGCTACTTTGATGAATAAAGGACTGGAAGTAATTGAGGCTCACTTTCTGTTTGGGTTAGATTATGACAATATCGAAATTGTTATTCATCCCCAGAGCATTATTCACTCGCTGATTGAACTGCAAGATACTTCAGTTTTAGCCCAACTCGGTTGGCCGGATATGCGTTTACCCTTACTGTATGCTCTATCTTGGCCCGATCGCATCTACACCAACTGGGAACGACTAGATTTAGTCAAAGCTGGAAATTTAACCTTCCGTGAACCAGATCATCAAAAGTATCCTTGTATGCAGTTGGCTTATGCTGTGGGTAAAGCTGGTGGTTCGATGCCAGCTGTGTTGAATGCCGCCAATGAGCAAGCTGTGGCTTTATTTTTAGAAGAAAAAATTCGATTTTTAGATATTCCCCGGTGTATCGAATGGGTGTGCGATCGCCATCAAAATGATAACCGTGCTAATCCCTCTTTAGATGACATTTTGACAGCAGATAAATGGGCAAGACAAGAAGTTTTAATAGCGACTGAAAAGTTAGAAACTCAATCGCGGATAATTTCTCTGCGGTAAAAACCTTTAGTTCAGATACCCAAAAGGCAGATTTTCTGGCTCTTGACCAACTATTGTTTAGCCTTCAGCTTAATGCTGAAGGCTAACGGTTAAATTCAGTTGCGGTAAGTAACTTCTACAACTGCATTTTTGTCCATCCGCTACTATGCCTTGTTAGATTCTTTGTCTGAGATAGCTATTGATTAACTAGAGACATTTGTTTTTGGCCTTTGTAATAACAAAACAATTCCTAAAACTGGAAGAATTAAAGCGATTAAATGTATTACTTTAAAGGACGTTCTAGATATTACAGATGAGCCTGATAAATATACGCTGATGATTGTCTGAGTAATACCAAAAATATACCAACTATAGATCGCAATTGTAATCCATTTTGCCCACACCTTTTCTTTAAATATTCCAACTATTGTGGCGATCGCCAGAAAAAATATTGTTGTAATAGATATCTCATTACCAGCAGTATTATTTCGAGCTATCATAATCCAAATTATTGCATTAGCTGCAAAACCTAGGGCAACCAACCCTAAATATGCCATGCTATAAAACTTTCCAACTTTGGTATAAATTTTTGTGACCATACACTCTACTCTGAGCCTTTTGATTCTCATAAATCGAATAGCGTTACTGTATCCTTCCAAAAACAAAACTTTTTATAATGTAATTATTTATACAGAAAAATCAATAAAAAATCTTTTTAAGAATTCTGCCAAATTGCCAAATAAGTTGCCTCTTATCTAAATCATTGTCTCGTTTTCAGGTAATATAGCATTGGTACAGTTAAAAAATTTTAGCTTTAGTATCTATTCCAAATTAGGTCTAATAGCTTTAGTACTAGTAATTTTTAATTTCAGATAAAAACTTACCCTTTCTGAATAAACACCTTTTCAGGTAAGGGCTATTGTTAAGGAATTTCTACATTATGATTGCTACGTTGATTGTAGCCTGGATTATCTTTATAATATTGTGGAAGTTGTTGAAAGCAACCGTTAGTAATGCATTAACTATTGCCGCAATCCTGATTTTATTAAACATTAGTTTTGGCATTACCCCACAAGATATTTGGCATCATATAACGCAGTTTACGCAAACTATATCACAGTTCCAAAACGGCAAGTAAAAAATTAAAAATTCACCTTTTTTAATGAAGGTGAATTACAAAAAACGAACAGATAAAATTTTCAGCATTCAAGCAAATGGTGTCTGTAACCTTTGTTGTTCAATTATTATTTAATGCTGAAATTTTAGCCAATGCATCCTTAAAACTCGGCGGTAACTGACGCATAATTTTGCCTCTTTCGCTATCTAAAGCTACTAAAGCAACCTTGGCAGTGACATATAATTCTTGTCCATCAGTTGAGACAATGGCATAATCCCAATTGATTCGGACACCAGTCACCTCAGCCATGCGTGTTTTTACCACCACTGCTATACCCAATCGAATTGAACGGTGATAGCGCACCGAAAGTTCTACAACTGGTAAATCGCAACCAATAGCGACTAAATCAGCAAATTCAATGCCTATAGAGCGCAAGCATTCAATCCGCGCTTCTTCCATCCAAGCTAGATAGGAACCGTGCCAGACAATACCTGCATAGTCAGTGTGGTGAGGTTGCACTCTGACAGGATATTCAAACCAATTGCCAAATTCATGACTTGATGGATTGTCAAGGGCGCTGGTTGGTGGTAGTTTTGGTTGGCTGGGTTTTTCTTCTGACATGTTCAAATTCTCAGCACCTATAAATTTTCCAAATTATTGAATAGCATAAAAATTAATTGCGTTGCCTGACTTCTTGATTTAATATTTACACTTCCGAGTATAGGGAGTGTTTTGTTATGCAGCCTAATCTCCGGTATGTGAGTGTTGTTACTTTGACTCTACTTAGTTTACTAGGTTTTGGGATGGTATATCCAGGCAATAACCAAGTAAGCAGAAATGCAAGGTTGAGGTACGACTCTGGAGAAAAAGCTCAAGCTTTACCCAACAATAATCAGCTTTTAGAAATTGCAAGGCTCAATGAAGAAGCTATCAAAGAATCTCGTCAAGGTCAATCGCAAGAAGCGTTGCAGAGATTACAGAAAGCATTAGCCCTAACTAGAGAACTTGGAGAGCGTTCTTGGGAAGCAGTAACATTCAATAACATTGGCAGAATCTACCAAAGTCAAAAAAAGTATCCCGAAGCACTTCAATCCTATCAGCAAGCGATATTAATTAACAAAGAACTTGGGGATCTCGTTCAACTTGGCAAAACCTACAGTAACATAGGTTACTTATTCGATATCCAAAACAAACCAGAGTTAGCAATTTTTTTCTACAAGCACTGCTTGATTAATCGTGAAAAAGCTCGCTTGAATCCATCAGCACTGAGTGCGCCACAACCAGATGCTTACAGCATAACTGTTAGCCAGACTTATCGCATTTTGGGTGAACGATTGCTCAAACAGGAACGTGTTGCTGAAGCACAAAGGACAATGGATTTACTCAAAGTTGAAGAACTAGAGGAATATCTCCAGAATGTGTCAGGTAATCAACGCACTGTCAAAGGTATTAATATAGCGGCAACAGAAAAACCAATTAAACAAAAGTTGGATCAAAGTGTGGATAATGCTGTTGTGCTGGGTAAAGAACTGACAACATTACGGAAGATTTCCCCCAAAGAGCGATCGCTCCAACAGAAACAACGCATCGAGCAATTAGTCCTAAATCAACAGCAACTCTTGGATGGATTTAACGAATTTATCAATAGTCCTTCAGTGAAAGCACAGGTAGAGCAAATTAGCCGTACAGCTAGGCGGCAAAATTTGGAATTGGAGAGTCTCAACGAACTTCGGGATAATTTGGCGCGATTACCTCAAAAATCGGCACTAATCTACCCACTGATTTTAAAAGATAGTTTGGAATTGGTATTGGTAACTCCTGAATCTCCACCAATTCATCGCACCGTTGCTGTAAAACGCGAAAACCTTCATCAAACAATTGGTACTTTCCGCCAAGCTTTAATCAATCCCAGTCGAAATATCAAAGCACCTGCACGCCAATTGTATGACTGGCTAATTAAACCAATAGAAAAAGACCTGAAGCTATCAGGTACACAAACTCTGATTTACGCTCCAGATGACCAGTTACGCTACATTCCTTTAACTGCTTTATATGATGGTAAACAATGGCTAGTGCAGCGTTTCAGTGTCAATCACATTACATCTGCCAGCCTGACTAACTTAAACACCCCACAACAATCTACTTTACGGGTGTTAGCCGGCGCTTTTACTAAAGGTAATTATCAAATCAAAGTTGGTAATCGGCAAGTTGCTTTCGCTGGCTTACCCTTTGCAACGCGGGAGGTGGAAAGTCTAGCAGCTGCGGTTCCTGAAACTACGAAGCTTTTAGACGATGCCTTTAGCCCCAGAGTCGCTGTACCCCAAATGGATGATTATACAATTGTCCATTTAGCGACTCATGCAGCCTTTGTGGTGGGTAAACCAGAAGATTCGTTTATTTTATTTGGGAATGGCGATCGCGTTAACTTTAGAAATGTCGCCACTTGGTCACTCCCCAATGTAGATTTGGTAGTGTTGAGCGCCTGTGAAACCGGCTTGGGAGGCAAGTTGGGTAACGGTGAGGAAATTTTGGGCTTTGGCTATCAAATGCAACAAACCGGCGCAAGAGCTGCGATCGCCTCGTTATGGTCTGTGGATGATGGTGGTACACAAGCACTCATGAGCGCTTTTTATGGTATCTTATCCGCCGATAAGCTGACTAAAACTGAAGCTTTACGGCAAGCTCAAGTCTCATTAATTACTGGAGACAGGAAGTCTCTAAGTCACAATGCACCTGTAGCAGCAGTTAGTAGCTTTAGTCACCCATACTATTGGGCACCCTTTATTTTGATTGGCAATGGACTTTAGCTTTGCCAGAGAATGTCTTTTTCAAGCTTGTGGCTGATGTATCAATTGGAAAATCCGGTAATGGCGATCGCTGCTGCAAAAATTCTAGACATAATTAGCTAAAACTGCGTTAGCGGAGCTTAACGTACCCCTACGGGTAAGTAAGCTAGCAAGAGCGTCTGTCTGCGACACGCTGCGCGAACGTAGAGAAGTTATCGCGTTTTGATGAAATTTTGGGAAAAGAGGAGCGCACAATTACCCAATCGCTAAATTTGGTGCCTTTTAACAGCTTCCATCTAAAGGCTCAAAATCCGGTTCGCAAGGTTTTGGCAGATACCAAAAAATCTGCGATCAGCCAGCCACGAGCCAATCACTTAATATTTATGGAGAATAGGTTAAGAGCGATCGCTAACTAAGCCATCATTACCAATTACCGATAATCAATTTCTAATTTGCGATCGACCTTTGGAACCTTAATACTTCTTGGCAAGAGTTTTAGAGCCTGTATCGGTTTGCATAGATTGCTTGACAAGATCAGCCAGTTCGTCTAACTGGCTAATTGCCTCCGCACCTTCTAGCTTCATTAATTCGCGGTCATCCCGCATTTCCGTCCAAGTAATCCCGTAATCGGACACTAAAAACCGAATCAGATGGTTATCACCCAAGCTAACCATAAACGATGCACTATTCATTTGGTCGCCACAGGTGTAACAGGACGCAGGATACCCGCGCCGCTCTAATACAACCGCCAAGGCTTGCAGGTTCATTACCAAGTCTTGGACGAATTGTCGATGTTGATGTGCTAGTCTCAGAAACACTTTTGTCCTCCAGACACCACAGTCATTTGAGTTTCTTTTATATTTTCTTTAGATTTTCTCATCCATTGGTATTGTAAACTATTCATTACAATTACCAGACAGATGATATTGAGTCGTTAATTGACTACCTTGTTTAGGGTAGTAGATCAGAGTTTTGAGCGCCGTATCAAACTATTCAGTTTGCAAATTAAAAATCTCGGACAGAATTGCTAAATTTAACTATATCTTTATACACTTCTGTCAGGGTAGATTCTTACAGGAAGCGTTCCGCTTTAAGAGTAACTTAAATCTAGCGCTAGTCAACTACAGAAAAGTTACATATTTCGCTTTTATTGGCGATGTGCAGCCAAATTCACAGTTAGAACAGACTATAACGTAGTTTTGCATCGTTATAATAGCTCTTACTTAGATGTTTCATCTGTTCTCTTTTTAACGTAGATTTTGGTATAGATAAATGATTAAATATACCAAATTCCCTCCTCCTGTATATATAAAGTTGAGCAGATGACAGTGCAAATTTCAGATTCAGTACTAAAAGCAGGTTAGTTATAGTCCTTTATACAAACTTTACGTAATTAATAGACAAGTCTGAGTGTAGAATCCACAAAGGATAAACTCAACACTGACAATACCTAAACTCAGCAGAGCAATGTTGCCATTTAGGCAATATTTTCAGCTATTTTGGGATTATCCTCAAAAAGTTGTACTGAAGTAAAGCACAGAAATTGGGAAAGATCCTTATCTTAGTTTGGTTTTGCTAAATAAAATGCATGTATAGTATATTTCGATTATTTATTCAAACTGAGTAATTATTTTTTATTTATCACTAGCAGCCTGTCGAAGAACTAGCTGAAGCATTTGCCCTTAATATTTGCAAAAAGTGAACTACCCAGCTTTGTGCCGATCATGCATAGAGAACTGGCAAAATCCCTTTGCTGGCTTGATTACACTAATACAGGTTCCAATATGCTTAGGTTAGCGCTTTAGCCGCAGTCTTGCTTAATATTTAGTTGAGACAAGTCACATTGGTAAACCAAGAATCCCACCCTTTCAAGGGGTGGGAGTGTCAATTACTAAACATTACTTGTAGTGCTAACAAGTTTCTCCCCTTTCAACATCCGCGCCGCAGCTTCAAGTAGAGCTTCTTCGAGATAGGGCTTGGTAAAGTAGCCACTAGCACCGAGTTGAGCTGCTATTTGTCTGTGCTTGTCTGCACCGCGAGAGGTGAGCATAGCGATCGGTAAGTGGTTGAGGTTAGAGTCTTTCTGAATGCGAGAGAGTAACTCCAGACCATCGCAGCGGGGCATTTCGATGTCACAAAATACGATATCGCAAGGCAGACCAGAGCGGAGTTTATCCCAAGCTTCCTGTCCGTCACGCGCCTGTTCTACGCGATAACCTGCCTTGTTAAATGTTAGGGAGAGCAATTCTCGGACTGTAATTGAGTCATCGACGATCAGCACTGTCGGGTCAATCTTCGCAGGAGAGGTGTCTACGGGAATCCCTTTCTGTTGCCAAGAATTGCCACCAATTTGTGTAGAAATCCGTCCCTGGAAGATGTCAATTATTTCCAGCACGTCAGCAATGGGCATAATACGACCATCACCCAGGACTGTAGCGCCAGCTACACCAATGGGTTTAGGCGCTGGCCCTTCAAATTGCTTAATTACAATTTCTTGCTCACTTAACACTAGGTCAATCTGTAGAGCAATTAGGGTATTTGCCGATCGCACGACGACCACAGAAACCATATCATCATCTCTGGTGCCGCCATAGACATTACCGCGACTAATCTGGCGATTGAAGGTTAAAAGTTCCTTCAGAGGACGGAATGGCAACACCGTATCGCGCCAGGAAATAAATGATTGCCCATTGGCATCGTGCTGAATATTTTTGACTGGTATATCCAGCGTATCTTCTACACCGTCCATCGGGAAAGCAATTCTAGATCGATCAGAGACGCAGCAGAGAGCTTTACAAATACTCAGAGTCAGTGGCAGACGGATGGTGAAGGTGGTTCCCTTACCGATCGCAGAATCAGTGTTCACTGTTCCACGAATTTCGCTAATCTCGGAGCGCACTACGTCCATACCCACACCACGACCAGAAATTTCATCTGCCTGGTCTTTAATCGTAAAACCAGACTGGAACAACAGATCATAGACTTCCAGGCGAGACATGGCTTTTGCTTGCGCTTCCGTAATCATGCCAATCTTCACCGCCTTCGCTTTAACCTTTGCTGAATCGATACCAGCACCATCATCGCCTACGGAAATGATCGTTTGGTTTCCTTGGTGGAAGGCACGGATAGTAATGATTCCCACGGGTGGTTTACCAGCAGCTTGTCGTTCTTCTGGCGTTTCAATACCGTGAGCGATCGCATTATTCAGCATATGAGTTAACGGATCAGTCAGATGATCCAAAATCATCTTGTCAATTAAGGTATCGCCACCTTCGATCACCAACTCCACTTGCTTGCCACACTTGATGGCGTTGTCGCGCACTCCTCGCCGCCAGCGATCGATAGTTTGGGCAAAAGGCACCATTCGCGCTCTTGTTAGTCCCTCTTGTAGCTGGGTGGTTACTTGGCGGAACTGCCTTGCTACTCGCTCGGTTTCTTCGGTAACGAAATCAATGTCACTTGCCGACTCACGGACTCGCACAATGCGTTCAATCATCTGCTGGGACAGCGTATGGAAGGGAGTAAAACGATCCATTTCTAATTCGCTAAAACCCCTATCGGCATTGGAATCAGGCGCTTGGAAGCCGGAGTCTTTCTTTTTGCGTCCAGCTAACAGAGAAGCTTCTAATAGCGATCGCTCGTACAACTCTTGCATCCTTGCGCCCACATCCGAGAGTTGTTGTACCTGAATCAGCAAGTTATCTAATGACTGTCGCAGCCGTTCATGATCCTGCTCTAAGGTATTGCGATTTACCACCAACTCCCCAACTAAATTACTCATATCATCCAATTGCTTAACTGGAACCTTCATCGTTTCTTCAAATCTCGCAGCCCGACGAGTAGAGGGACGGGGAGCTTTGCTGGTGTTCGATTTTGCTACTGGTGAATGAGATATTGTTTGATCTGCTTCTGCCAGCAACTTCTCCAAGTCACCAAATTCATCTATGCCTGGTGATGGAATGACATTTTTCGCCAAGACTGGTTGAGTGTTGAAGGGCTGGCGTGGGTGTAGCTCGTCGTAGACATCGCTGTCGTTATCTGTACCGAGCAATTCTTCTAGGGCTGCAAAATCTACTTCTGGTATTGACGTAGCTTTGGGGTTAAGTGCTACTTCCTCTCCTAGTAATGCTTCTAAGTCTGCAAATTCATCTTCTGAAGCAACTATTTCAACGGTTTCTGTCGTTACCAATTCTTCAGTTGAGGCAACAATAGCATTTTCGCTTTCTGAGACTACTACAGTTTCAGATGTCTCTCCTAAATCCCATAAATCGGTTTCTACAGCTTCCTGAATAACCGTTTGTGTGAAGTTATTGACAGGCTGTGAGTCAATTTCTGCTGCGTTTTCTCCTAATTCTTCCTGGTTTTCTGCTTCTGGTAGAGCAGTTTGTGGAGAGAATAAATCATTTGTAAAACCCAGTCCTCTATCTTCAAAAACTGTATTTTCCGTGAACTCAAAGGTAGTTTCTAAATTATTACCCTCAGTATCTAACACTTCTTGACTGATATCTACTGAATCGGAAGTTTCACCAAAACTGATATTTAGAGAATTTTCTATAGCCGATAGTTCATCCACAGTATTATCTGTGGTTTCCATGGTTTCCATCTGAATGTAGGTGGAGTCTGTAGCTACATCCTCAAACAACAGTTGGGGATTTTCATTGAAACCAAATAAATCATCTGTCTGTACTTGGGGTGATGCTGAATCTGAAGTTTCACCAAAACTAATATCTAGAGAATTTTCTGTAGCCGATAGTTCATCCACAGTATTATCTGTGGTTTCCATCTGAATGTAGGTGGAGTCTGTAGTTACATCCTCAAACAACAGTTGGGGATTTTCATTGAAACCAAATAAATCATCTGTCTGTACTTGGGGTGATGCTGAATCTGAAGTTTCACCAAAACT